>NZ_LSIX01000896.1:0-18845 GCF_001556475.1 Methylobacterium sp. CCH5-D2
CCTCGGTCTCCATCTTCCTGATGGATGACCGCCAGCACTGCATCTACATGAACCGGGCTGCCGAGGAGCTGACTGGCTGGACGCTGGATGAGGTGCTGGCGCGCGACTGCCCGCTGCACGACCTCGTGCATCACACCTACCCGGACGGCCGCCCGTTCCCGCTGGCGGAGTGCGCCATCGATCGCGCCTTTCCCGAAAACAACCAGGAGCGGGGCGAGGAGGTGTTCGTGCACCGGGATGGGCACTTCTACCCCGTGGCGTTCACCGCCAGCCCGATCCGCGACGATGCCGCCAACATCATCGGCACCATCATCGAGGTGCGCGACATCACCGAGGAGAAGGCTGCGGCCGAGCGCCAGCGCCTGCTGATTAACGAGCTCAACCACCGGGTGAAAAACACCCTCGCCACCGTGCAGGCGATTGCCGGTCAGAGCTTCAAAGGAGCTGATGCAGCACCGGTGGCGGTGTTCAACACCCGCATGGCCGCGCTATCGGACGCCCACAACCTGCTGACCGAGGATAACTGGCAGAGCGCCAGCCTGCGCGGCGTGGTCGAGCGTGCCCTTGCGCCGCACCTGCAGACAGTCCTCGATGGTAACCGGTTTCGGCTAAACGGCCCGGATGGACGTTTGCACCCCAAGGTGGCGGTGACGCTGGCGATGGCGCTGCACGAGCTGATGACGAACGCGACCAAGTACGGTGCTCTCTCTACGCCCGAGGGTCGGGTCAGTGTGGAATGGCAGCTTCAGCAGGACGAGGCCGGCGTGCAGCGCCTGGAAATGACCTGGCAGGAGCATGGCGGTCCGCCGGTGACACCACCGACGCGCAAGGGGTTCGGCTCGCGCCTGATTGAGCGGCAGCTGCCGATGGAGTTCGATGGCCAGGCGGCCATCACCTACGACCCTGCCGGCGTTATCTGCCGCCTGCACATCCCGCTCACCGCGCTGGGCTGGCACGGCCAGGAGAAAATAGAGGTCGGGCCGGCGCAATGAGTATGCTTGAAGGCCGGCGCGTCCTGCTCGTTGAGGACGAAAGCCTGGTGGCAATGATGGCCGAGGACATGCTGCTGGACCTCGGCTGCGACGTGGTCGTGGCCATGCGTCTCGAACAGGCGCTGGCGCAGCTGAAAGCCGGCGCGTTTGACTTGGCTGTGCTCGACGTCAACCTTGGCAACACACACAGCTATCCGGTAGCGGATGTGCTGTTTGGCCTCTGCGTGCCGTTCCTGTTCGCGACCGGCTACGGTCTGGAAGGTGTCGAGCTGGCCTACCGGGGCGTCCCGGTGATGCAGAAACCCTACCAGCCAGCCCAAATGCGACGGCTGCTCGAGCATCTGATCACGTGCGAGATGCCGCGTGCAAAGGGTGCTGCACCGGGAGCAGCCGGGTTCACATGCAGCTGCCAGCAGAACGCCAGCGTGGGCACGTTTTGGGCCTCGTCGCTCAATTCCTGAGTCCTTAGCCGTCCACTGCGGGCGTTCACGTCCCGCGCTTAGCCCACCTCATGACTCAACTTCTGATCATGATGGTTGTATCTTCCTACAAGCGGTGCGCCTGTGGCGCCGTGGTGGAGCGGACAAAATCAATCGCACGAAGCTATGCCCGTCCTCTCCTCACCTCTAGCTCCCCTCCTGCGTAAGCTAGAAGGGGTTATCGCTTTGACCCCAGACGAACAGACGGCATTGCTGGGCCTACCCAGCATTATTCGCAGACTTAAGCCGCGCCAGGACCTAATCAATCTAGGTCATAAGCCATCGCATTGCTGGCTTGTGGTTGAAGGTTGGGTGCACCGTTACATGATTTTGAGTGAGGGCAGACGCCAGATCCTCTCCTTCCACATGGCTGGGGACTTTGCCGACCTGCCGAGCCTGTATCTGCCCGTCCTTGATTTCACGGTGGGCACCATTACCCCTGTGACGGTTGTCGGTATCCCGCATGAGGCCTTGCGGCGGCTCGCCGACACGTGTCCCAATATAGCGCTATGGCTGTGGAAGGACGCGCTCACTGATGCAGCTATGGCCCGCAAATGGATCGCCAGCATTGGTCGTCGTTCGGCCTATCAGCGGCTCGCCCATTTGTTCTGTGAGTTTCATGCAAGGCTATCAGCTGTCGGATTGGTGCAGGATGATCGATACAAATTGCCGGTAACCCAGGTTGATCTGGCGGACGCGACAGGCATGACAAGCGTCCATGTAAACCGGACGCTTAAAGAACTGCGAGCGGCGGAGCTGATTGCGCTACGCGGTCAAGAGCTTACCATTTTGGACTGGGGGCGCCTTGTTAAGATAGCAGAATTTGATAGTGGGTATCTACAGGTCCAGAAGGTTGCCACTCCGAAGCCGCAGATCGATGAGACCGGTGTGTCGGCAAGTGCCTACGCCCAAAGAGTGTGATCTCTTGGGCGATCGCGGTGCGGCACGATGCGCTGCGGCATTAAGTAGGGCTTAATTGCTGCGATGCAGCAGCTAACTTCACTCGTGGTGCGCTCGTGATGGCGTCACGAGCACGTCAGCCCTCTTGAGGGCGTTTCCTTCCAAGACTTCGGGCCACTCCTTCGGGAGTGGCTTTCTTTTTTTGGAAGTTGCCCCCCTTTCGTCGTGAGACATGCCGAGCCTGAGCGTACTTCAGGCGGCCACTTGTGCTGTAGGTTTTGGTAGGCTGCTCACCTCGAAACAGGTAATGGGCGGCAGTGCTGCTACGGCCGGCTTGGCAAACAGGTAGCCCTGGAAGAGGCTGATGCCAGCTGCTTTCAACGCAGCCAGCTCAGCCTGTGTTTCTACTCCCTCGGCAAGAACCGTTACACCAAGTTGTCTCGCCATCGTCGTTACGCATGCAATGATGGTTTGGCGTGCCGGAGACGTTGCTATGCCGCGGATCAGTTCCATGTCGAGTTTAATTAGATCAGGCTGGAAACTGGCCAGTAGGTTCAGTCCAGCGTAGCCTGCCCCAAAATCGTCCAGTGCTGTCAGAAAACCCTGCTTGCGGTATTCATCAATGATCCGCTGCACGTGGCTAACGTCAACCATGCGTTCGTTCTCGGTGAACTCAAACATAAGCTGATCGTGCCTGAAGCCGACGCGACGGGCCGCTTCAAGAGTTGCACGGATACATGCCGCTGGCTCGTAAACAGCGTTAGGCATAAAATTGATAGAGAGTTTAGTTTCAGAGTCTGGAAATAAGTCTCCGGCAAGTTCGATCGCCCGCACACGGCATGCCTGATCAAACTTATAGCGGTTGGTTTCGTCCACCTGTTGTAGGATCCAACCTGCGCCTTGGCCCTCCTCACCGCGGACGAGCGCCTCGTAGCCCCAGATCCTCCCACGAGCGAGATCGATGATAGGCTGAAAGGCCATAGTGAAAGTGAAAGGTAGTGGTGCACCGCTTCTGCAACCACGACAACCAGCGTTAGACATTCCATGGGCCTCTAACCACGTGGTGAGGCTATCAGATAGAGGTAAAGCATGTGCAAAGCCCATCTTAAGCCTGAGCCGCTCCGCCGAGCAGCTCTACCTTTTCGAAGCTGAGGGCTGAGCTAACAAAGCGCGACCGGCTTTTTCGGTCCATTGTCTATGTCAATGAGCGATCTTATTCGGCGCCCGACCGAGAGGAAAACATAAATTAGGGGTACCCATGGGATCCAGATCAGCATCTAGGGCTTAGAACTTAGATCGGCGTGCTGCAGTGCCGCCTCTATAGATGGGTGCCCATGCCGCTGTTTTATTTCCATGTGGTGACGCCAGATGACCTAACGTTGCATGATGGTGTCGGCCTAGATCTACCTGATCGCTTTACCGCTTTCGAAGCAGGTTTGCAGGCCGCTCATCGCTACGAGGGGTATGCCCGTTTCGGCAATGAAATTGTGCCCGGCTGGTATGTTGAGGTGACAACAGAAGGTGGCGAGCTCTGTTGGCGGTTCCCTATTGATGGCAGGAGACCCTGAATGGGTCATGCGACCGATCTGGCGGCACCGCGTACTTGGTACGTTGCGGCATCAACGCGCCCAATTAGCAGCGCGACCGCTTCAACACCTGCGGAGACACCTGCGCTACAAACCGAACAGATCTTATCTTGAACCCTGCTTACGTTGCAGGCCCGATGAACACGGCACGGATGCGCGCCTGCTCCAGCTCCGGCGGTGAGGCCTCGGGTGCCGGCCGGCCGAACAGGTAACCCTGCATCTGTTCGCAGCCCAGCGCGTCAGCATGGCCTGCAGGGCGGTCGTTTCCACGGCTTCCACCGTAACCCACATACCGAAGCTGTGCGCGAGTTTCACGATCGCCCGCATAATCGGCAACGTGTCCGCGTTGTCCTCTGACTGCGCGGGCACGTATGTAAGGAAAACTACCGTTTTCCTTACATACGTGCGTAGCTGCTCTCGACCGAAAGCGGGCGTTAGGCTGCGCTGAGTTCCTCGGTGACACGGCCGAAAGGCACCCATCGTATCATCACCGTTCCGGTGCTGTTGAGTGCGATTGATGGATACTGAGACGGTTCAGATACCGAGTGCGTCGAACTCCGGTCGGATGCACGCTATTCCCCCCATCACGGTCGGGCTTCCCCTCGAAGTCCACACCCGCGCAAGCCTCCAACTTCTCTGTGCGTTCTTCAATCTCGCTGGGAGCGCGGCCAGCATCGTCGTGGTCGTTTTGGCGATCTGGTTGCTTGTCTTTCATCAATCGGAGTGGATCACTTGGATCGTTGCAGTGGGCTGTATGCCGCTCTGCCTTGTCGTCGCGATTTCTGGTCCCGCCACTGCCTGGATTTGCCTGAGGGATGCCTTGCGGACGGGCCCGGCGATGATCGTTCGCGCAGACGGGATTGAAGATTTACGGTCAGCGGCGACGATCCCGTGGGAGACAGTGTCACAGGCACGCATCGCCTACTCTCGCGGTCGATTGAACCACGTCCATCTCACGCTTCGGACGCCAATCTATGCCCGATACAATCCGCTCCGCTTCGGAACGATAGGGTATCCGTGGCGGAGACGACCGGACGCTTTGCGCGTCCCTGTGGTCTTGCTAGACGTGAAGCCCTACACCCTCGCGCAGGTCGTAGCCGCTCTCGTCAAGCGTAACGGCGGAGAGATCACAGCAAGCGGTGGGCCGATGCTGCCGACCTGAACAGCGAGGCCCCCACACCGTCCGCTCCCCACCCCGAGCAGTCCTCTGATGGTGCGAACCAGTATGTCTGGAAAACGAACGTTTTCCTTACATACGAGCGAGCCCCCTTCCCGGCCAGTCAAAACAGCCGCGTTTATGTAACGAAAATATGGTAGGAAATTTATTGCAAGAAATACCCTGTTGTGAGACTATGCTGACATGCTTGTCGGCTATGCGCGCGTCTCAACCCAGGATCAGAGTCTCGACCTCCAGCGGGACGCGCTGTTGAAGGCGGGGTGCGAAAAAATCTTTGAGGAGAAGAAGTCCGGCAAGGCAGGTACCGTTCGGCCGGAGTTCCAGGCCGCCCTCGCCTTCCTGCGTCCGGACGATGTGCTGGTGGTATGGAAGCTCGACCGCCTCGGCCGCTCGCTCGTGGAGATGATGCGTACCATCGACGGCCTGCGCCGCCAGGAGGTGCACTTCCGCAGCCTGACCGAGCAGTTCGACAGCGGCACCGCGCACGGGCGCTTCGCCCTGCAGATGCACGGGGCCATGGCTGAGTACTTCCTCGACCTCAACCGCGAACGCACCATGGAGGGCCTGAAGGCCGCCGTGGCGCGGGGGCGCAAGGGTGGGCGCCCCAAGAAGCTGAGCGACGCTGACCTGGAGGCGGGGCAGGCCCTGCTCGCCGCCGGCAACATCTCGATCGCGGCGATCGCCAAGCGTCTCGGGGTCAGCCGCTACACCTTCTACCGGTACTTCCCGCGCGCGCGGACTAACAGCGCTGCTGAGAAGGATTGAGCCGGACCTGATAGGAGTGGCTGCAAATTATAAAATGAGCCAAAACTTACAGATCAAGCAATTTTTTGTTGATATTTTCTGTAGTTAGATATCAATACCATCGTCACGCGATCTACCCCTTTCAATTGATCGATCATTCATCGAGCCTCCCCCCGTCGGAGGCGGATTTGATGCTAGAAATCTCGCAAGCTCCATCAAACTTTCAAAGCATCGTCTATTTTCCTCCGTAAAAGCCCTTGAAGGTACTATATAATGCATTCGATGGTTCAAATACACACCTATTAGCTCACTACAAGCTATTTTGAAATCAAATCTGAAAGGAACATCGGCATTCCACTCACAAGGGTTGACGTAGAACAGGCATTCAATAAATCTGTATATATACTTCATATCACTCATATGAAGAGGATCATCTTCGTTTACACAGCGGCTCCATCTTAACATTCCGTCCAAAAACTTCTTACTATGCATATGATCGTTTTCTCTATGTCGTTTGATTGGCAAAGAGAGGTCCATCCATGCGGCATATCGAAATTCTTTTTCTGGCCAAGGCCCGTCAAGACTGTTTATCTCGCTCATACTTCACCTTTATTTAGAGTAATGTTTGTTTTCTTGCATCCAGTTAGCATACAATCTAGCGCAAACCGAATGCAAAGCACATATAAACTTTATGATCAAAAATCAACGCCTGATTTTTGCGGCATCATTTAGTGAAACTAGGACATTATTTTGTGAAATCTTTTTCAATTTTTGTGAAACCTCAAACCGGCAACCCGCATAGCATTAGATAAAAATCTTTATTTACAGGCACTTCGCGTAAAAACCTCGAAAATTAGGTGCGTTCACTCAATTCTTGGTCGTTTTGAGAGTGCACCCAGCGGCACTTGTGAGTCTACGTAGTTCGCCACACGCCGGGAGGAAGAGATTGGAGTCCAATCGTCCCGTAGGGCCTCTTTCTACCGCTCGTGGGATCCTCGGCTTCGCGGCAAAAACGGCCTCTGTCGCGTTGTCGTACGATTTAGCCGCGATGGAATTTCGCGTTCCCGTTCCGTGGTCAGGCTCGGCAGACCTTCGGTTACCTTCGTCCTGGTCTTAGACCGGTCTGTATTAGATAGCTCGATCCCAACAATGCGGCCGAGCGGATCACGACGGGCGAACAAAGCTCGGCCCTCTAAATCAATCGCGATGTCGGCGGAAAATCGCTCCCGCACATTCGGGAGCACGCCTCGTGCTGCGGCGGCGGTCGTCTGAGCATGGCGCCTCAAGCCCTGCCACAGGATCGCGACGAGCCGCCCGACCCGGTCCTGCCGCCCCGGACCATCGGGCGAGAGAGGGATTGTCCGATCCGACATATCCGGACGCGGGATCGGGTATGCTGCGGGAGCGTTCAGGCGCGCGTCCATGCGCCGGCGCAGCGCCTGGGCGGCCGGCGACGGCTCATGCTCGGAGGCTGGAGTGATCCCAGCGATCGCCGCCCTCCACGCTCCAGCGCGCTCCAGGCCCAGCCTGCCGCCTGGCAACACGGGGATGTCGCGCGACCGGACTGGCGCGCCACACCAGCCGTGCAGATCGGCTCCGGCGTAGTCGGCGACATTCGCCTTTCCGCCGCTGCTCGCGCTCTCCGCCAGAAAGGCCTGGCGGATCTCGCTGTAGCCGATCGAGGCGAGTGCCGGATGCGCGCCGCCGCGGCTGCTCGGCAGGCCGCGCTCCTCCGCCCGGATCCCGGAACGCGCCGCCTCCAGTCGCTCCCGGATCCGGTCGGTATCGACGAAGAGCTGCACCGTGCGCCGATGCCGCGTCATCGCCACGTAGGTCGCCTCCGCCCCGGTGCCGCGCATGTCGGCCACGAACGCCTCGTCGACCGTCACGCCCTGCGCCGCGTGCGTGGTCATGGCATAGCTGTGCTGCAGACGTGGCACCTGCGGCTCGCCCGGATCGCGGCGCCCGACCAACGCACTCGCCCGGGCGCTCACCCGTGCCCCGTTCTTCATGAGCCGCAGCGTCAGCACCGGATCATCCGGATCACCGGAGAGCGCCTCGATCCGGGCGAGGTCGGCGTTGCGGATCGTCTGGCTCTCGACCTCGACGGTCTCCCCGAAGATGACCTCGTCGCCGACTGCCAGCGTCAGCGCCTCAACTCGGCGGCCTCCGCGGGGGATCGCGGCGATCTCCACGTCCTCATCCTCCGGCAGCAACCCATCGTGCTTGAGTCGGTCCCGGATCCGCGCGTTGAGCGCGCGCACGTCCTTGTTCCAGCCGGTCAGCACCGCCCGCGTCCGCTGCGCCCCTTCGGGACCGAGGCGGCTCGCAGCGTAGGCGTCGACCAGGGCGGCGATTGTGGCCTCACGGTCCGCCCCCCAGGTGATCGCGCCGCCGCGATCGTAGGCCTCCAGCGCGCTCGCGGTCCGGCCGGCGGCGAAGTCCATGCTCGCCGCCCGCATCCACGCCCCCTCCGCCTCGCTGCGCCCACGCTGCCGCTGGATCTCATCCATCCGGCTCGCGCCCAGCGCCCGCACCAGCAGCCGCATCGGCGCGCCCGCCACCACCGGCGCGAGCTGGCGCGTGTCGCCGCTCAGCACCAGCTTCGCCCCGGCCGCGCCCGTGGCCTCGACCAGCGCGGCGAGATCGCGCGTGCCGATCATCCCGGCCTCGTCGGCGATCACGGTCGTCCGCGGCCCCAGCGCGATCTCGCCCTTGTCGATCTGGTTGAGGAACCCGGTCACCGCCCGCGCCATCGCCTCGGCGGTCGCCGTGTCGGTCTGGATCACGCCCACCGCCTTCCACGATGGCGCGATCACCCACACCTCGCAGCCGCAAGCCCGCACGGCCTCGGCGACGCTGGCCATGGCAAATGACTTGCCCGAGCCGGCGCTGCCCTCGACCACGCTGACCCCGTCGCGGTTCAGCGCGTGCCGCACCGCCGCCCGCTGCTCCGCGCGCAGGCTCGGCCGCTCCGCCAACACCCGCGCCACGATCTCGTCCGGGACGAAGTCGCGCTCGTCCTGCCGAGCGTAGGCGCGGCGCAGCATCCCCCGCTCGGCCTCGATCATCTCAGGGCTCGCGTACACCGCCTCGCCCTCGGCCGAGCGTCCGACCGCGACCACGCCGCCGTCCCGGCGCAGCCGCTCCACCTCTTCCAGAACCGCGTCTGCCCCAGCCTCGCATTGCAGCGCCTCCGCGACCCGGCGCACGAGCGCGCGCTCCTCCACCACCGCCTGCATCGCCAGCGCTTCAGACAAGCCGGCCTTGGCCAAGCGCTGCACCCGCTCGGCCGCCGAACCCATCCGCGCCTCACGGATCCCGTCGGCCGCGACCCGCACGCCCTCAAATACGGCCGCGCGCGCCCAGCCGGCCTGGACGAGCTGGCGCTCCCACTCCGCCTCCAGGGTGGCCAGCGGCGTCTCCCGGTCCTTGCGCGCCCGCGTACCGTGGGCGGCGGCCTGGGCCGCGACCCGATCCTCGGCGGTGTCGAACCCCCGCTCCCGTGCAGCCTGCTCGATCGCCGCCCGTCGCTTGGAGAACAGCTCCAGCACCGGCTCGGCCACCCCGGCGATCTCGAAGTTGCGCCCGGCCCGCACCGCCTCGTAGCCGAGCTCGGCCCGCAGGCCGCTGGCCAGCTCGCTCCGGTAAAGCGCCGCGATCCCGCCGGCGTTCTTCAGGATCGCGCGGTTGTCGAGGCCTCCAGTCAAACCGTCGGCACGCACGCACAGGTTGAGCAGGACGGCGTGGCTGTGCAACTGTGGGTCCTGCGCCCGCGAGGTGAAGTGCCGGTACACCGCCGCGCTCACCCCGGCAGCCGGCGCCCGCTCCCGGCCCTGCGCCCCGGTCCGGGTCACGATCAGCCCGGCGGCGTGCGCATAATCCAGCGCCCGGCGCACCGCCCGGTCGTGCGCCGCCAGGATCCGAGCGCGCTCCTCCGGACCGGCGAAGGCGGCCAGCACGCTCACGCTCTTCGGCGCAGCGAACTGCAGGTCGTAGCCGACGCTGCGCCGGCCGTTGGCCGAGGCCCGCACCAGGGGCTCCAGGCTGTCCGGGTCCCGCCCAGCCGCGAGGTCGCGCAGCACCCGCCCGTCGACCTCGGCTCCGTCCGGGCACAGGCGGAACGGATCGCCGGACCCGCCTGGACCGTCCTCGGATCCGGAGCCGCGCGTCCACCACACACCGTTGGCCTCGCCCGCGCCGTTGTCCGTGTAGTACGCGACCTGGTCGCGACCCTCGGTGTGGCCCCGGCACAGCGTCGCCAGCGCTCGGTCGAACGCCTCCGCGTAGGCCGCCTCATACGCCGCGCTGCCTTCCACCGCGACCGCTGCCGCTGCCTTGCGGGCGTAGGCTGCGGCCGTGTCGTCGAGCGGGGTGTCGGGCGTGCTCAGGCCCGCCTCGCGCCGGATCTGGCGCGCCATCGACTCGTAGTACTCGACGCTGGTGATGCGTGTGCAGGTCATCATGGCGAAGCTCTCACCATGGACTAGGCTTCACCTACATCGCCGCTCGCCAGGGCCTCCGCTCGGTACAGGTCGACGATGAAGTCCGAGATCACCTGGATCTGATCGCACATCTCCGCCGCGCTCGCCTGGGCCTCGCGGGCGCTGGCGGCCGCGGCCTCGGCGAGCTCGGCCACGCGTGCCACCGTCTCGGACGGACCGAGCGCGGTGGTCAGCGCTTCCTCGACGAACAGGTACGACGCGATCCCGCGCGCTCGGGCCGCAGCCTCCACCGCATCCCAGAGTGCCTCGTCCAGAGACACGCGGACAGGACGGCGGGCCATGTTGGGCTCCGGACAGCGGGGCTATGAGATCCAGCAATAGCTTAGCCGCTTGTTAGGCCGCCGCCCAGCACCATCGGTGCGTGATGTGTCTCCGTTTTCGATTGAAGGCCTGCACTTATCCACAGGCAGTCCAGGTCTATCGCCGGCCTAAGCTCGGCCATGGTATCTTGCAGTCCTGCAAGATGACGGGGCGGGGCGGTTCGCAGGTCCACTCAGGCGCAGCCGCTATCCGGACGATGGGGCTGCAAAGCCCACGACAGTGCGCGAGGCTTGAGGGCAATGAGCGAGGCCGCCGAACCCGATCCCCACGACGAGCTGCGCGCCTTCCTGCGCGAGCAGGTCCGCCTCGCCCCGGACCGCAAGCCCTCCGGCTACGCATCAGTCAAGGCCGTGCTCCCGGAGATCAAGGCACTCAAAGCCAAGCGCAAGACCGACGCCGAGATCCAGAAACTCCTCGCCCTGAAGGGGATCACGCTCAGCCTTGGGACGCTGAGCCAGTACATCGGCAGCGCCGCGCGCGAGCTGGCCGGCCGCAAACCCGTGCGTCGGCGCGGCAAGTCCCACGCGCCCGCCGGGACCCCGCCGGCACCGGCGCAACACCGGCCTGCTCCGGTGCAGCCCGCGATTGCCCCGCGTGACCCGGCGCAGCCGCGGAGTCCGGCTCCGGCGTCACATGCGGTCGTCGGGCACCGGCTGAGCACCAAGGACCTGTAGGCCTCCGGGATTTGGTTCGTACGATCCAGAATGCGCCTTGCTACTCAATCGAGCAGCCAGGCCACGGGTCGCCACGCGAACACCCGGCGCAGCAGGCGGCGGCCGACCAGCGCCGCGAGCCCAGCCCCGAGCATCAGCCAGGCCGGCCCCCAGACGATGAGCCACTCCCGCAAGCTCAGGTAGATCACAGCCGGTACCCCGCCGACCGGCGCGATCGTGCCCTCGGTCCAAAGCGGGATCTCGCAGTACCGCCGGTTCAAGGCGGCATCCAGCTTCAGCTGCGTTGGGGTGCAGAACCGGCTCATCTGCTCCCGCAAGTCGGGGTTGGCCGCGACCAGAGTAAGCCACGCCGAAGCATCGGACCGCTGGGACAAGCCCGCCCACCGCGTGTCCAGGCCGAGCGTGTCCCGGCGCCCAAGCCAGTAGCCCGCGCCGCCGCACAGGATGCCGCAGCCCAGGACGATCGCGGCCGCCCACAGGCCGAGCTCACGCGCCCGCGTTCGCTCGATCCGGGTGAGATGCGCCGACGCGGCCGCGGCCACCGCCACGCCAGTGCGCTCGGCGAGCTTGGCGTGGGCGGCCTCAACCCGGGCGCTGGCGGCCTCGGCCACCGGGCCGACCGCCCGAGCCGCGGCCCGTTCGACGCGCTCGGGCACGGCGTCGAGCACCGCCGGGATGGTCCGGGCGGCCTGCTCCAGCAACCCGCCGACCGCGAGATACACCACGGTCGGATCGTCGGGGGTGAGGCCGATATCCATCATCCGCCGCCACGCCAGATCCCGGGTCGCCGGATCGAGGCCCAGGGCCTGGGCTGCCCGATCAAAGTTGAGCTTGGCGTCGGGATGCATCACGGCCTGGACCTCTAGCCTCTCAGAGGCCGAGAAGGGGGCGCAGGCGCTCGAAGGCGACCGCGGACTCGCGCAGGTAGCGCGCCACGTGTGAGCGCTCGGCGATGGTCAGGCGGGCTGCATCGGCCGCGACCGCGAACGGCAGGGCGTCGGCGTCGATCTTGGCAAAGGTGCCGGCCGGCAGCGGCGGCAGGCTGATCTCCAGGCCGCCGAACTCCTCGAGCACCCGGCGCCGGACCTTGCCGCCGCGGCTCTCGCCGCGGCCGTCGACGTAGCCGTGCCAGAACGGGAAGTCGGCCTCGGCCTTGCCCCAGCGCGTGTTGCGGATCGCGACGTGGTCGACCCGATCGCCGGCGAGCTCGATCCAGCGGGCGACCGACTGGGTCGCGGCGACCTCGGAGGAGATCAGGTGCAGGACGATCGGGCGGTAGCCCTGACCAGCGAAGGCGGCGAGCAGGTCGTCGAGGCCCTCGCCCATGTCGGAGATCCGGGCGAGGTCGGCGAGGCTGCCGCCAGCGAGGTCGTGGACGATGAGCGGCTCGCCCGAGGCGACGCAGTTCAGCAGGGTGGCGCGCTCGTCGTCGGCGCGGATGTTGTAGTACCCGACGCCCACGGTGGGATCCTGCTCGTCCAGGAGTTCGCCGGCTTCGTCCCGGGTACCCAGGACGCGCAGGAGCGATCCGACGCCGCCGTCGGCGTCGTAGGCGGCGACGCGGGTGCCGCCCAGGCGCAGGTGCTCGACCAGGGTGCGGGCGGTGACGCTCTTGCCGACGCCGCCCTTCTCTGAGGTGATCAGGACGACGCGCTTCTGCCGCGAAGCGGCCGGCGTGCGCGTCTGCTGTGTCCGTGCCATGATGTCCTTCCGATCCGCTACAGAGGCCAAACGAGCCGCTCCGACGCGCCTAAAGCTGCCCCACCTCGAGGGGCACGGTGCAGACGCCACAGGCGAGTCGGGTCTCGGGCTTAGCCCAGGCGTTCACGCCGCAACCCGGGCAGGTGTACCGGGTCTTGCTCGCCGCCTTCTTCTCACGCGTGCCGCGCTCGGCCTCGTCGCCCGACTCGACGTACGGCACCATTCCCCTGTGCAGACCGATCAGTTCGGCGCAGGCACGCGCGAAGCGTCCACCGGGTTCGACGTAGTGGCTGACGCGTTGCCCCGTCACCTTGCCGCCCGGCGCGCCGGTCGCGGACGGGATCAACCCCACGTCCCGCATGAGCCCCGCCCATTGGGCGTTGTGGTAGCTGGAGCGGGACGGCGTGCCGAAATGCTCCTGCTGCAGGTGGACCATCTCGTGGACCAGGGTCGAGAGCGTATCCTCGACGCTGCGCTCGGCGAAGTGGCTCGGGTTGAGCGCGATCTCGTCCGTGACCTGGGAGCCGTCTCGCGCCGTGAAGCGCGCGTTGGCGAAGTAGCCGTAGGCTTTGCGCCTACGCTGCAGGGTGATGAGACAGCGCGGCAACCTGCCCGAGAACAGATGCGCGTTGAAGAACGCGAAGGCCTCGCTCAGCCCGCAGTACGTCCCTGAGGTCGGGTCCGTTGTATCGTACGATACAACGGCCTGGGGTTCATCCCGGACAGGGACGTGATCGTCCGGACCAGCCACCAGGTCATCGTCGGACGGCAGCTCGCTGTTGGAGGTAGAATCAGAACGGAAAATATCAGCTTCAGGTTGTATCACAGCGCCACCTCATGGGAGAGGTGAGACCGGTTTCACGCCAGCCGCGAAGGGCCCCGGTCTCTGAGCGCCTGATGAAAGCATCCTTCAGCGATCGGGCAGCCCGATCAGCTGGCTCATCCGCATGCCGCCCACGAACGGGCTATCGGATGCCGGAGGCGCGGGGCGGGGCGGATCGGCCGTCCGGATCGGGAATCATCCCCGGACCGCTTCACCACCGCGCCAACATAGGCCGACCCGGAGGATGAACGCCGCAGAGCGGCGCTGACTTCTCGAGCTGCCGATCTCAGAACACCGGCCGCCCACAGCCCCAGCACGTTCGTCGCCTGGGCCTTTCTCTGCTGCCATGGAGCGGCGGGGGCGTTCAAGCTGATCGCGCCTATCCAGGCGCTCCGGGGGCGGTTGCCCACAGGTAAGACAGGCGAGTGCTGGTCAGCGCCCTCACGCATCACGGGGTTTGGATCTGTGCCCACGCGTGAAGGCCAGGTTCGCTCGTGGAACCGAGCGAGCCGCACTGAGTCCAAACCATCGGACAGGTTGGCTGTGTCATTCCCCGCGTAGGCGCGAATCACGAGCCGGTGAGGTTCGGCCTCGCGCGGGTCAACGGCGCGATGTGGGCGAGGGCGGCGCGCACGTCCGCCGGCGAGATTGGCTTCGACATGGTGATGATAGGCTCCTGAAGGGTCAGACCCGTCACCGGGCCGACCCTTCAGGATATCCCTCCCCACCCTAGCCGTGGGGCGGCTGGGACCAGAAAAGCCGAGCTTCAGCAAAATGAGGTGGCGGGTGCAGCTCTTCAGCTGCAGTCGCGGCCCTGGATCCCACCCTGGACGGCCAGGACCGCCCTTCCGGCCACGGGGAAACCGGCCGCGAGAGGCCAATTTCTGCGAATCGGTGCACGACCTGCATCAGAATCCCCGGGTGGCGACATGGCGACCGCGGGGTTTCCCAGGCAAGGTCTGCAGTTGAGCGCGCATCAACGCTTGGAGCACCGGGCCGAGGCTGAACTCCCCTCGCCTTTTCCGCTCTACGAGGGCACGCAGGTACCCGCCGGGGCTCTTGATGTGCTCGGCACGCTGCAGGATCGCCGCCGCCGTCACCGCGGCTGCATCGTTGCCCATCACCTCGCGCGCCTCGCGCCATGCATCAGGGCTGATGCCGAGCATGGGCCGGATCTTCTCCGCCGTGTCGGCCAAGTCCCTCCAGGAGCGGATCCCCTCACGGGCGAAGTCCGCTACGTCAGGACAGGCGTCAAGGACGAGGCCAAGGGGATAGGTGCCCCGCGGACCACCACCGCCCGTGCGGGCGGCCTCATCTCGGCGTGGCACGCCGGAGGTCTTCATCACCACTCCGAAGGCTCGTTCAGAAACAGAGGTATCGGGATTTGAA
Organism: Methylobacterium sp. CCH5-D2; assembly: GCF_001556475.1. Classification (NCBI taxonomy): domain Bacteria; kingdom Pseudomonadati; phylum Pseudomonadota; class Alphaproteobacteria; order Hyphomicrobiales; family Methylobacteriaceae; genus Methylobacterium; species Methylobacterium sp. CCH5-D2. The sequence continues at coordinate 15,292 of NZ_LSIX01000896.1, forward strand.
TTCTGATTGTGCCGCTCGGATTGGGCGGGAGTGCCGCTCGATTTCGATGTTTCGTGATACGCGACGAGCAGCTTGCCCACATCCGCGGCCAGCGCTGCCAGGGCAGCCCCCACCTCCTCCAGATCGCCGGGCGCCGGCACCCGCGGCAGGGCACCCACGGCGGTGGCGTAGCGGTCCCGTAGCGCCACCGCGGCCCCTGGTGCGCCCTCCTCCGCCTCCAGGGCCTGGATGAGCTTCGCACAGTCGCGACGGAGCAGGGTCACGCGCTCGCGGGCGACGCGCAGCGCCTGTGCCTCAGCTCGAACCTGGCCGGCTAGCGTGGCCATCTCCCCTGCGCGGGCGACGAGGGGCGTGAGATCGAAGCCGTAGGCCTGGGCGATGGCTCCCCCCTGCCCTCTCCGGACGTAGCGCTTCCCGTTCGGGCTATCCCGTTGGATGAGGAGCCCGGCCTCGACTAGGGCCGCAAGATGCCTACGAAGCGTCGCCTCGGCGATGCCGTGCGCTCGCAGGGCAAGGGCGGTGTTCGAGGGGAAGACGACCAGCCCAGGCCCATCCCCGGCCGACAGCGCGGTTTCGGGATGGAAGGTCAGAAGCGCGTCGAGAACGGCGAGTGCCCTATCATTGAGACCGAGCCGGGTGCGAGCCGCGGCGATGTCGCGGAACACCGTCCATTTGTGGACAGTAGCCTCTCTGGGGCAGCCGTCCGCATTCGCCTGAGCGCGGATCTGCGCAGGCGTCACCGGCCGCCGCCCAAAGGGCGTCGTGATGTGCAGGTCCATCGTCTGGCCGAGCACCGGGCAAAGAGAGGGCGTTCGCCGAATCGACGTCAAAACGCTTGACGATGTGCCGGGAGATATGGTCCTCTGCGTTTGCTAATGACGAGAGGGGTCTTCCGGACGCGGTTCGGGGGGCCCTTTCTTTCTTGCGGTGTCCTCGTCTCCTTTCAGTTCGTGCTGCGGGTCGGGTTAGCCCTTGCTCTGCCTGTAGGCGGCAAGGATCTCGGGGAGGCGCTCGGCGAGGTAGTTGGCGAAACCTGGTTCCGCCTTCTCCTCCAGCGTCACGCGCATGCCGTCAGAGCTTCGCTCGACGCGAGCGAACTTCACACCCTTGGCATCTTTCAGGGTCTCGGCCCTCGGCTTCGCCTTGCGAGCCGGCGGCGCAGTCAGCGCGGCCAGGATCACCGCGAACCGCTCGTCGGACGCCTTGCCGGCGAGGTCTGGGGAGGCAAGGGCGGTATTGACCTGCTCCGGCGTCGCCGCGCGAATGCGGTCGGCAAGCGTCAGCCAGCGCGGGCGGCCGACTTTGGGAGCCGGGCCGATCGCAGCCAGCACAGGGCCGGGAATGGCCTCTGCGACTGAGAGGTAGTTCGCAAGGTCAGGACGGTGCACGCCCATAGCTTTTAGGATCACCTCCCGGGCGACGCCGACCTGTTCCATGTTCCGTGCGAAGTGGGCCTTCTCGATGTAGCTGAGGTTTTCGCGCGCGAGGTTCTCGGAGCCTTGAGCGACGACCAGCTCGGCATCGGAGAGATCCCGCACCACGGCACGCACAGGCTTGCCCAGAGCCATAGCCGCACGGGTCCGACGTCGCCCGTAAGCGATCTCGTAGTGGTCATTCCGGCTCGGGTGGCGACGCACGAGGATCGGCGTGTGCTGCCCCTCCTCACGGACCTGCTCCATGAAGGCGTTGAAGCTCTCGTCGGTTACGTCGGGCACGCGGTCGGCAATCGCCGATGGCAGGCACAGCGCAGGGTCGATCTCGACCACCGCACCATCCGCAACTGAGGAGCTCGGCCGGGATGCTGCCCACATCGCCGCCATTGAGCGTGCCGCGGCTGGACGCTTCTCAGAGGTGGGGGAGGGGCCTGTAGCACCTGCTACGGGGGTGTAAGTCATTGAGGGATCTATAGCCGATTGTGGGGTCGCATCCGACTGAACCGGTGCTCCCATGATGGCGCTGAGGCGCTTCTTCTGGCTCACGTCCGGCCCCATGCGCGCGCGATTAGGCCCTCAATTTCGCCGTTGACCGCATCAAGCGCGTCGAGCGCGCGCCGATAGGTTGAGCCGGTTACTTCGTCCCGCCGCAGCGGCGTCTCATAGACGGTCTGTCCGCGCAGGCCGGAGTTCGACACGGCGGCCGACTGCAACATGGCCTTGGTCAACACTCGGTCGCCGAATAGCCCACGCAGCATTGCAACGACCTCGGTCTGTGGCGTGTCCTGCGGCTCGAACCGAGTGACAAGGTAGCGGAACCAGTCATGAGTCGGAGCAGCCCCCTGCTCGCGGACTGGCTCCATGATCTCGTCCAGCATCGTGAGGAACTGGCGCATGCTCGACACATCGAGCATCTGCGGATGGATGGTGATGAGGAGGGCAGTCGACGCGCACAGCGCCGCGATGGTGAGGTAGCCGAGCCGGGGGGGGCAATCGATCACCACAACGTCGTAACGGTCAGCCACCTCGCTCAGGGCCAAGCCCATCCTGGCGAAAAACGGAGGCTCGGAATCGTTTGCCTTACGCCGAGCCGAATGCATCGGGGCCTCGAACTCGAACACCTCAAGCTCAAGGTCGGCTGCAACCAAGTCGAGCCCGGTGAAGTAGGTCGGCCGGATCACCTCACTCAGCGGCTGCCGCTCCTCGTCGTAGCGGATCGCGTCGTAGATGGTGGGGTAGGGCTCCTGCTCGTTCTCGTGTCGCACCCCCAGGAGCGTGGAGAGGCTCGCCTGAGGGTCTAGGTCGATTGCGAGAACGCGATACCCTCGCAGCACGAGCGACTGGGCGAGGTGGGCCGAGGTAGTGGTCTTGCCCGAACCTCCCTTGAAGTTCACGCAGGCGATAACCTGGAGGTGCTCACCCTTCGCCGGATCGCGATGAGGCAGGTAGCGCCGGCCAACTCGGTCAATCTCGTCGAGGTGTGCACGCAGCGCGTGAATGTCAGCCAGGGTGTAGAGACGGCGCCCACCGGGGGCGACCTCCAGCTCCGAGACGAGAAGCTCGGGCGAGAGCTGCCGGACGCGGCTGTCGGTGATGCCGAGGATGCGGGCGACCTCGCCGGAGGTGAAGCGTCGAAGCATCTTGTCCTCGGAGGGCGAGAAGACGACAGACGCAATTTCGCGCAGCTTGGCCCCGAGGATCCGGGCGTCGTGACCCGCGGTCTGGTTCGGCACGGGCGCTAGGCGGCTGCCTGACTGGACATGCTGGTTCATCGGCGTTTCTCGTTTGCGGCGAAACGGCGAGAATCGCCATAGCACCGCAAGCGAGCAGAGTGAGACGATTCGGATGGGAAAGTCGAGTCCGATGCAAGCCTGACCCTGACTTGGCAAACTGGTCCGCGCTGTGGAGTGGGCCCCTGGAGGTGGACGGATTGGACAAGGCTAATTGACCGGCTGACTGGGTCTTCGAAGGATGAAGACCATGGCACGACACCGTTCCCACAGCATCGCGTTCAAGCGGCAGGTCGCGCAGGAGTACCTGTCGGGCGAGACGCTGCACGGCTTGGCCAAGCGCCACGATCTCTCGCGCAACCTCGTGCGCGTGTGGGTGCAGAAGTACGAG
>NZ_LSIX01000897.1:0-1992 GCF_001556475.1 Methylobacterium sp. CCH5-D2
CCGGCTCGGTCGACCTGCCGGTCTCGAAGCCCTCCGAGCGCCCGCTGCGCATCACCTGCCGGGACTGAGCGGCGCTACCGCAGGAAGTCCCCGCACTTCTGCGAGGCTTCCGTGCCCCAGGGCATCAGCGGCACCGCCGAGGTCGAGTTCTTCGGCGAGCCCTGGATGACCTTGTCGGAATAGACCATGTAGATCAGCGTGTTGCGCTTCGCGTCGCAGCCGCGCACGATCTGCATCGACTTGAAGATCAGCGAGCGGCGCTCGCTGAACACCACCTCGCCCTGCTTGAACTTGTCCTTGAACTGGACAGGGCCGACCTGCCGGCAGGCGAGCGAGATGTCCGAGACGTCCTCGGCCAGCCCCAGCGTGCCCTTGATGCCGCCCTTCTCGGGCTGGGTGTACCAGCAGGCCACGCCCGACACCGCCGGGTCATCGACGCCGTAGACCACCAGCTTGTCGTTGGGCGTGAGCGGGCGCCAGACCGTCGACTTGTCGAAGATCCGGTCCGGCTCCTGGGCGGAGGCCGGCGCGGCGAGCGCCGCCAGCGCGAGGGCGGCGGCTGTGAGACCCCGAAACAACATCGTCCACGCATTCCCCTGTCGAAGCGGTGCCGGGCATGTAGTGGGGGTGTCGCCGCGGCGCGAGGGCGTTTAAAAATGTTGTCCCCGGCGCGAGTCTCAAGGCCGCGCCGGGCGTTCGCTCGCGTCTCGATGTCTCCCGGTTCCCAAGGCCCCCGGTCGCCCATGCTGCCGTCGCGTTCCTCGATCCGCCGGACCGTCCGCGCGCTCGCCGCGGCCGCGGCCTGCCTCGTGCCCGGCCTCGCCGCGGCGCAGGAGCCGGCCGCCACCCCGGTCCCGCCGGCCGCGCCCAGCGCCGCCTGCCTGCGCTACCGGGCCGAATTGTCCGCCCTGCCGGCGGACGGGGCGAGCGTGATGCGCGCCCTCCAGGGCGAGATCGGCCGGCTGGAGGCCTATCACCGCAGCCTGAACTGCGAGGGCGGGCGCTTCCTGTTCTTCGATACCCGGCCGCCCCAGTGCGGCGCGGTCGAGCAGCGCATCCGTGCGCTCAACGCGACCTACGGGGGCGCGGCGACCGACGACAATTCCGGCCGCCGCCGCCAACTCCAGGCGCTGGTGGCGCAGACCTGCCCGACGGTGGCGCGGGCGGAGGGCGGCGAGCTCCACGCCCGCGGCGGCGCCCAGGTGATCTGCGTGCGCACCTGCGACGGCGGCTACTTCCCGATGAAGAACCTGCCGGAGGGCCGCGCCAGCGCCGACGACATGTGCCAGGCGCTCTGCCCCGGCACCGAGGCCGTGGCCTACTCGATGCCGAACGGCGACGACGCCCTGAAGCACGCCGCGACCGTGCGGGGCAGCCGGGCCTACGCGTCGCTCGCCAACGCCTTCAAGTTCCAGAAGACCTTCGTGCCGAACTGCTCCTGCAAGCCCGCCGACAAGACCTGGGCGCAGTCGCTCGTGAAGGCCGAGAGCATGCTGGTGCGGCACAAGGGCGACATCTTCGTCACCCCGATGCAGGCCGAGGCCCTGTCGCGCCCGAAGATCCGCCTGACCCTGGTCGGCCGGGCCGACAAGACCGCGGCCGAGCTCGCCGCCGACGCCGCCGGGCGCAGCGGCGCCGTGCCGGGCGAGGCCGGCGCGACCCCGCCGGTCGCCGAGCGGACGACCGTGCGCATCATCGCGCCGGACCGGATCGCGGTGCCGGCCTCGGCGCTGCCGGTCGCGCTCTCCGCCGCTCCGGCGCCGGGCGTCGCCCCGGCGCGCTGAGGGCGCCGGGAACCAAACCCATCCTGCGAAAGTTCGAACCGGCCGAATGCCCCGTCCTGCCCGGCGGTCCAGCGGATCGCGGCCGGGCGCGGGTCGAACCTCTCACGCGCCGCCACCGCTCCGGTGTCCGCGCGCCGCGAAGGCCGATCGATGCGGAAGCTCCGCCTGCTCCTCCTCGCCGGGACCGTGATGCCCGGCCTCCTCGCCG
>NZ_LSIX01000898.1:0-78572 GCF_001556475.1 Methylobacterium sp. CCH5-D2
GGCAGCGGAGCGCGCCCGGCAGCAGAGTCTGCGCCGCCTCAAGTTTCAGCGTGAGGCTCGTCAGTCGCTCGGCCTCGAGGCGCAGACTCTGCTGCCGGGCGCGCTCCGCTGCCGGGCGGAGTTCCAAGAGTTCGTCGCGATTTGGTGGCAGCAGCGTCGCCAACCGCCCCGCGGGCACGCGCCAGGGCTTGGTGCCGTCCCCAAGAACCTCCTCTTACACCGCGTGCGGCATGAGGCGGTGCAGGGCGTCACGCAGGCGCTCGGCTGTGCGCCGCCCGACGCCGAGCAGCGTGGCCATCTCGTCGAGCGTCAAGCCGACTCACGCATCGGCCAGCGCCAGGCCGAGTGTCAGGAACCGTTCGGCTGGGGCGTACCGCCTGCTCATCTCGTCCCCTTCCCGCGCCGGTCCGACGGCACGTATCGAAGGATAACAGGTTCGCCGGCGGCCGGCGGTCCCGCGCGTGCCCTTCGAGCGCGAGCGCGTTGAGCTGGCGGTCAAGCCGGTCGCGGGCTGGCGACGGCGCGTGCCTTCGAGCAGGATGGTACGGCTCCCCACGGGGGCATGGGAGCAGCCGAGATGCGGGTGAGGCCCTTCGGCGAGTGGATCCTCCTCCTGACCGTGCTACTCGCTCTCGTCGGGAGCGGCCTGCCCCTCCTGCCGCGCGCAGGGACGGCCGCGCGGCTGCTCGCCCTGGCCCAGAATTCCCCGGCGATCGCCGCCATCCGGCTGCCACGAGTGCTCACCCCCGAACGGGTGGAGGCCGAAATCGATGCGGCGATCGTCGCCGAGGACGACGACCTCGCTCGGAGCTTCCTCGATCTTGCCGACGCGCACGGAGTCATGGTCGCCCCAGACCGCCGCGCGCGAGTCGCCGCGATGCAGAACGGGGCGAGCTATCGCGCGGCCCGGGCCTTCGCCGCGGGAGCGGCCACCGGCGAGGCCGAGACCGCCGCCGGGCTCGCGGGCGTGCTCGCGGCCGACCTCTCAGGGCTCGGCGACATCCGGGACATCGCCCGCGAGGGACCGATCTGCGCGCGGGGCGAGGCGTGCGACACCCTGGTTCTGGGGCTCGCCACGGTGGGGCTGGCGACGAACGCGGCGACAATCGCAAGCGCGGGTGCCGCCACCCCGCTGCGCGCCGGTGTGACCATCCTGAAGACCGCACGCAAGCTTGGGCGCCTCCCTGCGCCGCTCGTAGCCGCGCTGACGCGCATGGTACGTGCTTCCGTCGACCCCGAGGCGGTGCGTGTCTTGGTCCGGGCGGGGGGCGCCTCGATGCAGCGGGCTTGACCGCGGCGGCCCGGTCAGCGGTCCGGCCCGACGCACTGCGGGACCTGCGCGCCCTCGGCGGCAACGTCCACGGCCTCTACGCCGCGGCGGGCCCCCGGGGCGTGCTGCAGGTTCTCGGGGTTGCCCGCACCCCCGGGGAGATCGCACAGGCGGAGCGCTTGGCGCTGCGGTTCGGCACACGGACGCGCGCGACGCTCAAGCTTCTCGACCGCTCCGCCCTCGTCCTGGGCCGCGAACTGGCGGCGCTCGCGCGGACGGTTCTCTTCGCGCTCGCCTGGGCGTTCGGGCTGGCTCTGTTCTGCCGGCGGCTCGGCACAGCCCTGGGACGGTGGCTGTGGCGGCGCCCCGCCTCAGTCCGTCTCAGGCCCAGGCCCGATTTTGTCGTAGCCATCGCCGAGGGTCGACACGGACGGGATGCAACGGATCGACCGGAGGCCGACCGCGCCGAACCGTAGGCGTCTTGGGGGCGGAGTTGCCCGCTGCACTGGGCTCACCCGGATCACGGCGCATGCCTGACATCGACCCCGCCATGCAGCCGATATCAGCTGTCCCGATCATCGGGCGCTACGGACCGACCCAGGTGTCCGATGCGTCGGTTCCTCTCAACCCTCATGGTGCGCGGGGGCGGCCTCCTCCTTGAGCTACGTCCGGTTCTGTCATGCGGTGGGTCGATCATGTGCGCCGCCCGGGGCGACCGGGTTGCGATGTCAGCCCGCTTGGACCAGCAAGGATGTCATGACTGATCGCCTGTTCGACGGGACCTCCGTACAAGGCCTGAACCTCCTCGCATTTCTCGACTGGGCGCGCAGCTCAAACGCCGTCCTGCGCGCTGGCACCGGGGGCGGTGCGGCGGATGAAGGCCGGCACGAATCCCTCCAACGCTTCGGCCTCCTCGCCCTGCCGCCGGTCCAGCGCAGCGCGGTCTGGCGACCCAGGCAGGTGGTCGACCTCTGGGACTCGCTGTTGCGCGGCCTGCCGATCGGCAGCTTCTTCCTGATGGCCCGCGGCGCGGACGACGTCGCGCAAGGCCGGGACTTCGGCAGCAACGGCCGGATTGCGTCGATTGCGCGGGCGGGCTTCGACCTGTTTGACGGACAGCAACGGACGCGTGCCATGCTGCTCGGCGTCTGCGGCCCCGACCTCGACCGCCGCTGCCTCTGGGTTGACCTGGCGATGGGGGCCAAGCTCAGGCTTCATCTGACTTCGGCGAGCCAGCCGTTCGGCTATGATCCGTCAACCGGGCAGAAGCTCTCGCGTTCGGACCGGGCGAAGGCGAGAGCCGCGTTCGATGGTGAGGTCACGCTCACGGTCGCGTGCGGCGGGGCCGGCGAGACCCGCGCCGCCTACGATCACGAGATCCTCGATCTCATCCTCGCCGAACCGGACGGCCAGCGGGATCTCCCCCGGCCCTACAAGGCATCCGGCTGCACCTATCGCCTCGATGAGTTGCTCGCCGCCTGGCGCGCGGCCCACGTCTCGACCGGCGCAGGCGCCGACGGGCTTGCGCGGCTCATCGCGGCACGGGCGCCGGGCGAGGACACCCGACCGGCGCTGGCCGAGCTCGCCACCGCGTTCGCGCGCGTCGCGGACGGCGAAGTCGCGCTGATGCACATCGATCCGCGCCGCTTCGCCGGCGGCGGGGAGACCGCCCACGAGAGCCTGCTGATGCTCTTCGACCGGATCGGTGCCGGCGGGACGCCGTTGTCGAACGACGAGCGGCTGTTCTCCATCCTCAAGCACCACGACCCGCGCGTCCACAACGCGGTGCTGGGGATTCACACGGCGGTCGGACGGGTCATGGCCCCGACGAAGATCGTCGTCACGGCCCTGCGCATCGCGAACGCGCTGAGTTCCGCCGGCGGGACCGGCCTCCCGGACGTCGCCGGGTTCGCACGCATGATGAGCGAGCGGGTCCCGCAGACGGCGTCGTTTCGGGACGCGCTGTCGCAGCTGATCCCGACGGACGGCGAGGCGGCCGACTCGGCGCTCCTGACCCAGGCGTTCCGCGCGGCGTGCACGCTGCTCGAATACGCACCCGCTTCCGACGCGGCCGCCGGATCGAATCCGAACGGCCTGCCGCGGACCGCCCTCGTCGATTTGCCGACGGAGCTGTGGCAGGTCGTCCTGTTCTGGGTGGTGTGCGGGCTGCGCGCCGGGCTGACCGTCGCGGACCTCTGCGCGGCGCGCGGGGAGTTGCTCCGCTTCGCGCTGTTCTGGCGCCTGTGCGTCTACAACGACGGGCGGGCGGCCGCCTGGTCGCTCAAGGTGCTGCAGGAGCACCAGCAGACCTGCACGTTTCCCGGCCGGAACCTCTACAGGCTGTGCGTCGGCGACGCCGACGGGGAGCGCTGCGCGAACCGTCTGCTCCCCGCCGACGTGATGACACGCTTCCTCGTCGCGGACCCGCCGGCACCGGCCTGGCGCTCGGCAAAGGAGCGCTTCGCATGCGATGAGGCCCCTGTCGGCTACGAGGCGCTGGCATCAGCCTGGTGGTGGTCCGCACGAAGGCTGCTGCCGTGGCTGCAACGCGACTACGTGGCGTCCGCGTTCCCGCACTACGATCCGCTCTCGGACCGGGACGACGATCTACCTTACGATCTCGACCACCTGTGCCCCCATGCCGATTGGGGCGCGCACTGGGCTGGGCTGAGCGGCCGGATCGACGCCCCAGCCGGCATCGCGAGTGCGATGCGGGGATGGCGCAGCCTCCTCGGCAACGGGATCGGCAACCTGAGGATCGTTGATGCCTCGGTGAACCGGGGCGATGGCGACATCCCACTGCCCGCCAAGGTGCCGGGCCTCGCGGACACCCAACTCACGCAGGAGGCCGCGGCGGCCATGGCGGCGATGGCGCTGGATCCGGCGGGGCGCGCGATGTGGCTTGCCGCGTCGACGCCTGATGGCCGATGGGACGAAGCGCGTCTCGCCGCGTTCCAGAACGCCGTCGAACGGCGGTCCGCTGAGCTGTATCGCCGGTATTTCGAGGATCTCGAGTTCGCCAGTTGGTTGCAAGCGGACGGGGTAGGGCAAAACGCCTCTCGCGAACACGAAGCCTGATACACGGGCATCAGCTATCGGCGTAATCCAGGCGCGGCCCTCCGCCAGCGCTTGAGGTCACACGCCACCTCACCGGAGCTGCACTGGCCATCCTCCCGGCACGCCTTGCCCGCAGGGTCGCCACCCGTTTGGTATGGCACTCCATGGCAAGAGGCGCTGTCGGAGCGGGGGCGAGCTGGAGCTCGCTGGGGGCGCCCGAGGCCGCATGTTGGCAGAACACCCGTGGGCAAACGTGCCAAGTTTCAAACACTTGGCGGGCCGCAAAACGGCGCCGGAAGGGCGATGTGCCCTTCCGGGTGGTCCCGTCAGTGCGTGGGACTTCGTCGGTGTGAAGCTGCTGGCGGGGTCTGGTTTGTTAGGCGTCGGAGCCAGAGATCGGCGATGTCCGCCAGGGCGGTCGCTATGTCGGTTGGCCACCAGGCCTCGCGCACGAAGTGGAAGGTAAGGCTGACGCGGGTCGTTATAATTCCGCCCGGCTGGACGAGCGGTATCAGGCCGAACCAGAGTGCGAAGGTGGGCACCTGGCTCGCGCCGTGGTCGTTGGGGTCGGTCGTCTCGGCCAGCATGGTCCAGGGCGAAAGCTGCTTGATCTGAAGGGGTTGACGTTCGCTGATGCCGGCCGTCGGGCAGTGGAGTGTCAGCGCGCTGCAGCCTCTGGAGCCGGGATCGAGGTGGATCGCGATGGGGCAGTGCGGCAGCCGTTCCACCAGTGGCGGCCTGAAAAGATCCGGGTTCTTGAGGATGCCTCCGAGGTGGTGGGGGGAGGCGTCCAGGAGGCAGCCTGTTGTGAACGTGTCCGCGAGCTGGTGGGAAGCTTTGTGGTTGATGAACATCGTGGCGCCCGTTGAAGGGACGCCGCGCCAGGGACTGCGGCAACGGTCAGGGTGGGGCGCAGAGAAGCAGGCGCCTGCACATGGCAGGCGCGGAAGTGCGAACGAGGTAAGTGGTGTGTGCGGCAGGATCCGGCGCGGCGCCGTCGATCGACGAAGGGATTCTAATCTATAGATCCTGTTTTGGATATGGCCGGCCCTCGTAGAGTTGGCCTCAAGCCACCAAGGGTTCTGGCCGCATCTTGTCTGGCATCGGGTTGGCACATGCGACTTTGAATCCTCATCCGAGTCTCGCAGTGAAGCGGCAATAGGGTAGTCGTGAATTGCCGCTACTGCTTTAGCGAATTGATCGTGCGCGCCAGTTTAGCCCGAAGGGGGTCAGCTGTAATTGGCCTGACCCCAACTACGACTATCGCGCTTCGACGCGCTGGACGTAGCGCTCGAAGGCTGCCGTCCAGAGTTCGTGCAGACCACAGCCGTCAGCACTGTACCACGCAGCGACCGTCGGGTGGCGGATGAGGAGTTGGACGAACGTGACCTTCGCGTCCTCACTTAACTCCTCGCACGGCGCGGAAAGCTCGTCGAACATGACAGTGAAGATCGACTGGACCTCGCCGCCACGCTGGTCCCCGAAGCACTCACCGCCGCACAGCTGGATGACGGCGTTGAGCTCATCCCGCTCGTAGCGTAGGCGGTATTCAGACGTGTTGCCGAGGTGATCGCGAAGGACGAGTCTGTTCTGTTTCGCGTCGTGCTCATACGAGATGACTGTCAGCTGCGGCGGCACGAACCAGTGCAGGAAGGATTCTGGGTCGCGCCATGTGAGATAGGCGTGGCCCGTCGAAGCTTCCAGACGTCGGCTGAGGTAGTGGTCACGAACTTCGATCTTCTTCGCGATCTTGCCGAGGACGATCTCGGGAGATTTGCTCATGGCAGCTTTCCTTGTTGGTAGAGATTGTGCCGGACTGCGTTTGGTTCCGCAGGTCGACGAATGGGATATATTCAGGCACAGCTCAGTCGTGCACTCAGGTGAATACAGTTGCGTTCGTACCGGTGGGCTGCGCCTGCGCGGCGCGGCAGGGCCGCGGAAGGAGCGGAGGCGCCTGTCTGGGCGAGCGCGTCGGATGACGGATGCGACGAGGGGCAGATTGCGTGCCGCCAGTTGTGGCACAGACAGGGCTCGGCTCGGCTCCGCGCTGGTGCCGCCGGTTGCTCATGGTGAGCATCGAGGCGTGGCGAAGCCCGGCGCGGGGGCAACCGCGCCGGGATTGTTGTGGTCACGAACAGGCAGTTTGGCTGTCCGTGTGCTGCAACGACGGGGTGTTAGGCGGCAGTGCGCGTCGCTCTCTTGGTGGTGCGAGCACGATGTGAGCGTCGAGGGTTGCTGACCAAGGTGCCACCGTCGGAGCGTGAGGCTTTGGCCGCCGGTCGCGAGGCGTCGGTCGATCCTGAAGGGGGCCGCGGTGTGAAGTCCCACGGTGCTGCGACCGTCGCCGCCAGGTCGAGTTCGCCGTCGACGAGCCACCAGTCGGTGTAACGCCGATGGAGGGCGCGGGCGTGGTCGGGCAGGCCGGCGGCGGCCAGCGCCGCGAAGGCGTGCTCCAGCGTCGTCGGCACGAACGGGATCGGGCCAGCCCGTGGGTCGGTGAGCTGGCGCGTGTAGGTTGCGGCCGCCGCGTGTGCGAGTTGGTTGTGCGTGGGGGCGATGAAGGCCAGCGTCGCCGTGTCGGCGAGCCCGGCGGTGAGCATGGCGCTCGCGAGGCAGTGCTGCCGGTAGAGCTGCTGGCAGGCGGGCCCGGTCAGTGTCGGGTCGTCCGGGGCCACGAACAGGCCGGAGGTGGCGCGGGCGATCTCCGTGTGCCGTGGGTGGGGCGGCGGTGCGGGCTCGTGGCCGGCCTCACTGTACTTGACCTCGATGCAGAGGAGCCCGCGGGCGCCGGTCGTGTCGCGGCCGCGCAGGACGATGTCGAAGGCGGTGCGGTCGGCGGTGAAGCGGGGATCGCCGCGGCCGGGGCTGTGCTCGAACAGGATGTCGGTGGCCGAAGTCAGCGTCCCGGGCAGCAGCTCCGCGACGAAGCGGGTGGCCAGGGTCAGGTCGCGGGCGAGCAGTCCGAACAGGTTGAAGACGAGCGGCTGCGAGGAGAGCAGGTTGGTCTTGAGGCGGTCGACGTCGTAGGCCGCGCCCGGCTCGCGGTAGGTCAGGGCACGGGTGACCACCGGGATGATGTCCGGATGAAGGAAGTTGCTGCCGAGCGCGCCGGCCGCGGTCGAGATACGTGAGCCGAGCCGGCGGGGACGGTGTGGGTTGCGGCGGTCGATGTGGGTGCCGATCGCGAGGCCGCGGTCCTCGCGCCAGAGCGCCTGGAGGAAGCGGGCGGCGGCCTTGAAGCGGTGGTCGGCGGGGACGAAGACGCATACGCTCGCTTTCATCGAGCACAACTTGCGCGAATTCGGAGACGAATGTCGGGCAATTGTCCTTGTTATTATATATCTTATGGAACCGATCAGGTGCAGGCCATCGATGCTCCATTTCTGGCGGCCAGTTGTACCGGAACCAATCTATGGCGTCGCACTTCTGTATTCGAAGGCCTTCGCTGAACGCACGCTTGTGCTCGCAGAAGCGCAGGAGCAGCCTGACGGACACCGGGATGTCGTAGGGTGGCCATTTGCCGGCATAATTCGAAAAGCCGACCCAGTTGTTCCGGTCGACCAGCGCAATTCCACTTGCCGTGAAGGTCTCGTGGATCAGGACCAAGGGATCGGTTAGGCAGCGTCCGGTCTGGTGAAGCTTGGCAATATTTGAGTGCTGTCGGCCCGGGTCGGTCGGGTGCGGGCGCCACACGCCGGTCGGAATAGGTTCCACGCCCCCCTCCAGCGTGCGGACAAAGATCATGAGACTGCCTGAGGACAGGGCCTCAGTGACGAGCATGGTCACCTGAGCCTGCTGGACAACCCGGTCCTCGCTCTCGACGGCCTTGATGCGTTCCGCGTGGAAGCGAATCAAGGCATCCTGGGCGAGTTCATAGCCCGGCGGAATCGATACGGGCTGATTCGGTAGATGGCTTTGGCCGTCCATTAAATCTCCCACAAAGTCTGCGCCCAACGGGCTGGCCATCTGTTAACAGCCGAGCTTGGTTGGTCACGGTGCGGACCGCAAGGTGCCGAACTGCACACTGCCGGGGACGGCGACATGCCGATGGCTCGATGCGTGGGAACATTACCGGAAGGGCGGGAGGGAGTGTTCGCCGTTGAGCGGACATGGGCGGCCGTCGCGAGCCGCCAGTAGCACACCTGCGTTCGCAGGCAGCCTGTAGCCCCACAGTAGCCCCGAGCGATACCGGGACAACCCGATACGTGCTAAGTCATTGAAAAGATTGGCGCACCCGACACGATTCGAACGTGTGACCTTTGCCTTCGGAGGGAATATGGCTAGCTCCGCCAATAAGCGCAAGGAGCCGCCGATGTCCGCCTATCTCCCTGTAAACGCTAAACAATTTGCATTTCTTCTCCGCCAAAGCTACTCTTCTCCCCGCCACTGTTTTCGCCCGCGTGCTTACGTGGTGCTTACGCGAGAGGAAACGCTAGGGTCGGAGGAAGCCCATGCCTAAGCTCACGAAACGGGTCGTCGACGCCGCGGACAGTCGCGCGAAAGATTACGTCATTTGGGACGACGAACTGCCCGGCTTTGGCCTCCGAGTATTCGCATCCGGCAAGCGCAGCTATGTCATCCAGTACAGGCTCGGCAAGCGGTCGCGTCGCTTCACAATCGGATTGCACGGCGTCTGGACACCAGAGCGCGCTCGCCAAGAGGCGAAGGTCCAGTTGGGCAGGATCGCTCAAGGCGACGACCCGGCCGAAGAGAAGCAGCTCGACAGCAAAGCGATTACCGTTAAGGAACTGTGTGACCTTTACGTCGCCGATCTTAAAGCCGGCCTCATTCTTGGAAAGGGCGGGCGCCCCAAGAAAGCCAGCACCATTCTCTCCGACACGGGGCGCATCGAGCGCCACATCATTCCTCTGCTTGGTACGCATAGGGTCAAGGATCTGGTGAAAGCGGACATCACGAAGGCCCTGAAGGACATCATGGCCGGCAAGACCCGCTGCAGCGTCAAGACGAGGAAGCTTCGCGGTCGCGCTATCGTGCGAGGTGGAGCGGGCACGGCAACGCGCACCATCGGACTTTTTGGTGGAATACTGACCTATGCAGTCGAGGCTGGCATCATCGATACCAATCCAGCGCACGGTGTGAGGCGGCCGAAGGACAACGTGCGCGCACGACGGCTGAGCGAGGCCGAATATCGGTTGCTCGGCGAAATTCTCACGCAGGCTGCTGAAAATGAGAAGTATGAGCTATCGGTCGACATCATCCGCCAGCTTGCGCTGACAGGATGCCGCCGCACGGAGATGGTCACGCTTGCTTGGTCTGAAGCCGACACGAGCGCGAGCTGCCTCCGCCTCGTTGACAGCAAGGAAGGAGGCTCAATCCGTCCGATCGGCCTACCGGTCGTTGAATACCTGGAAGCTAGCCGGAGAACTCGCTCAGGAACCTACGTGTTTCCTGGACACGGCGACGACAACGCGTTCGGAAGCCTTCCTAACCACTGGGACCAGATCTTCAAAGCAACGCCGCTAGCCGACATCACACCACACGTCTTGCGGCACAGCTTTGCCAGCATTGCAAACGATCTCGGCTTTACCGAGGTCACTATCGCTGCTCTGGTCGGCCATTCGAAGGGCTCCGTCACCAGCAACTACATACACACGCTCGACACGGCGCTGATCATGGCCGCTGATACCATCTCCGGCTACATCCAAGGCCTCCTAGACGGCATTGAATTCAAACAAACTGCCTATGCCGTGGATCGGGATTCTCGGCGCGCAGCACTCGCTCGCTTCTTGCAGCAGGCTGCGGCACCGGACGCTGCCGGCGCGGCGAATGACGAGCAACGCGCCGCGGCGTAATGCTTAGCAAGTGGCGGTCGCACTCTAGACGAGGAATGCCGCCACTTGCATGTCAGAAAAACTTGCCTTATTTTCTGACATATGAAGACGCTAAACGCCTCAGTCCCCGACCGGCTCATGAAACGCGTCCGCGCCAGCGGACGTGGCAGCGTCTTCACGCCTAGCGACTTCCTCACAGTTGCCGCCCGCTCTTCTGTCGATCAGGCACTCTCCCGATTAGTGAAGGGCGGACAGCTCCGGCGGCTTGCGCGTGGGCTTTACGACTTTCCCAAGCTGCACCCGAAACTTGGGGCGTTGTCACCCGCGCCGGACGATGTCGCCCACGCTCTTGCGCGGGAGACCGGCTCGCAGGTGCAGATCTCCGGAGCGCGCGCAGCGAACGCGCTCGGCCTTTCGACCCAGGTCCCGGCACAAAGCACTTATCTGACCGACGGCCCGTCGCGGCGCGTCGTGCTGGGAAAGCGCGTCGTCGACCTTCGTCACGCCTCGCCCAAGCATCTGATCGCACCGGGCAGCCCCGCCGGGACGGTGGTTCAGGCGCTTCGTCATGTCGGCCCCGTTCGGGCGGCTGACGTCGCGCAGGTCGCGGCGCGCCGGCTTTCGGCCAACGACAAGAAGACGTTGGCCTCAACCGCCGTTCAAGCGCCCGCCTGGATGCGACCCACGCTCGTCTCGATTGCCCACGCAGCGGTGGCCGATATCGATGGATGATGTCGCCCGCCTTCCCACCGACGATCGTGCAGCTCTTTTCGGGGAGACCGGCGCCGGGCGGGGCGTCGCCAATACGATCATCGAAAAGGACTTCTGGGTATGTTGGAGCCTGAAGCGCCTGTTCGGTCTACCGAAGGGCACCACGGCAACCCTCGTTTTTAAGGGCGGCACGTCGCTCTCCAAAGCGTTCAACGCTATTCGCCGATTCTCCGAGGACATCGACTTGTCGTTCGACCGTGCCGAACTCGGATACACCGGCGAGCGCGACCCCGATAAGGAGGGGATCAGCAAGAAGCAGGCGGCTCGGCTGATCGACGACCTAGTCAGCGATGTCGAGCAGCACATCGCCGAGCGACTTCTGCCAGCGCTTCGCGCCGCGATCGTCGAACAACTCGGTGAGCCGACCGAAAGCGAGTGGTCGCTAGAGATAGACGCCGGTGACGCGCAGACCGTCAACTTCCACTATCCGACCGCGCTGCCTACCGCCGAATACGAAGGCATGGCCTACATCACGCCGCGCGTGAAATTCGAGCTCGGCGCGCGCGGCGATCCCTGGCCGACAGAGGAGAAAGTCATCCGCCCCTACGCGGCCGACGACTATCCAGACTTCTTCACCGATCCCGACACCAGCGTGACCGTGCTGTCAGCGAGGCGGACCTTCTGGGAGAAGGCGACCGCGCTCCATGCGGAGGCGCATCGCCCCGCCGGGTCACCCACGCCGCTGTATTTCTCGCGGCACTTTTATGACCTCGCCATGCTTCTCGAGACGGACGACGGCCAAGCCGCCGCTGCCGATCTCGGTTTGCTGGTGCAGGTGGCGCGCCACAAAGCCACGTTCTTTCGTTCGGGTTGGGCCAATTACGAAACGGCACGGCCAGGCACGCTCCAGCTCATGCCGGACGGCGCTCGGGCCAAAGATCTGCGAGCCGATTATCGGGCGATGATGCCGATGATGTTTGACCAGACACCGCTTTCATTCGACGACGTACTCGCGAGAATTGCCGCGCTTGAAAAAACGATCAACAGCTAACTCAAAGCTGTCCGCTGGGGAGAAAGGACATCAGTTCGATTAGATCAATAGACCTGCGCCTCATTGACGACCTCGTCGACTTCGTCCGGGGTCCCGGCTTCGTGCTGGATTTCTCCGATCCCAGCTTCTCGGACTTCTTTGCCTCAGAGCTCAAGGTCAACATAGACGATCCGAAATACTCGGCCAATGGAGGGTCAAAGGGCAAGCGCCTGCGCTATTTCTTGCAGACCTGCGACGATTCGACAGCCGTCCGCGCCTTGACCGCGCTCTGGGAGCATCGCTCCGAATATCTTGCCCGGTCGGGCGGAGCTGACCCCGTCGCGAATGCGGAGGCGCGGTATCAGGGACTGATAAACCGCCTTTCTGGCGGCGCCTCACCCCAACGTCCTGCGGCGAGCCCGTCGCCTCCCCCTGTCGATCGGCAAGCGGTCGCGAAGATTAAGTCCGACCTCCTTCGCGTCACCACGCTCGCACCTCATGCGCGCGGCTATGCCTTCGAAGGATTCCTGAAAGGCCTGTTCGACGCCTTTGGCCTCGCGGCCCAAGAGCCTTTTCGGCTGCGGGGAGAGCAGATCGACGGGAGCTTCCAACTCGGAAGCGAGACCTACCTTGTCGAGGCAAAGTGGCACGGCCAGCCGATGGGCGTCGCCGAGCTGCACACCTTCCATGGCAAGATCGAGCAAAAGGCCGCCTGGACCCGCGGCCTGTTCGTCAGCAACAGCGGCTTCACTGAAGAGGGCCTTTCGGCCTTCGGGCGCGGCAAGCGCGTCATCTGCATGGACGGGCTCGATCTCTACGAGATGCTCGACCGTGAACTCCCACTCACCCAAGTTCTCGAACGCAAGGTGCGCCGTGCCGCTGAAACCGGCTCGCCGTTCATGCGCGTCCGCGACCTCTTTCCTCAATGACCGGGAGGGACGAGGATGGCGCAGTTCAATGACTGGTGCGTCTCTGTCGATGGGCCGGTAGGGACACACCATCGCCGGGTGATGACCGGACAGGCGGCGAGCCTCGCCACCGGCATTCAAGCGACTGCCGCCATCGTACCCGCGCACTACGCCTCGGAAGAACAATTGGCGCGCGCGCTCGCCAGGCTCGGCAAGCCCGCCGCTGCGGCGCTGATCGAAGGCAAACTGCCGACGACCAAGCAAATCCGGTCTGGCGACCTTGGCGAGATCTACGCGACCGAATGGATCGACGCGCATAGCGGCGGCTACCGAGCTCCGATCAAGCGCCTGCGTTGGAAGGACCATCGGAACATGGCGATGCGCGGCGACGACGTGATCGGAATCCTGCAGGACGCCCAGTCGCAGCGCCTGCATTTCCTAAAGACCGAAGCGAAGAGCCGTGCCACGCTCACCGGCCAGGTCCTGACCGACGCGCGTGCTGGCCTAGACAAGGACGGCGGACTGCCTTCGGCGCACGCCCTGTCCTTTATCTCGGCCCGCTTGCTTGAACTCGATAATCTGCCGCTGGCGGATGCGATCGACGACGCGCTACTCAAGCACGGTATTCCGCCGCAGAGCGTCAAGCATTTGCTATTCACATTTTCCGGCAACGCGCCCGAGGCGCTGCTGACCGCTTCCCTTCAAGCCTATCCCGGCGCCATCAACCAATGGGGCATTGGGCTATACATCGACGGGCACGCCGCCTTCATCGGCGCGGTTTATGATCGAGTGATCGCCGATGCCAACAACCCCTGAAGCGATCGCGGCCGACATCGCCGAAGCGGCGACCGCCGGCTTCCGGGGGCGGCTGATCGCACGCGGCCAGGCCCGCGCGATCATCTGGCGCGATGGCGCTCTTCCGGCCGACGCACCGGCCTTCGCGCCCCAACTGAGCTACGATCTTCATTCTTACGCTTATGCCTTGCTGGGCCTTGGCTTGCGCCTTCGCGACTTTGGCGGCGACGCTGCCCAGGCGCGCACCGCCTTCGAGCAGGCGGCCACGGCGCTTGAAGCCGTGATGGCCAAGGGCGACCGCCAGGAGGTCGATCGCGACTTCCATTTCGTCATGGCCGCTGGGGCCTATCACCTCGCCCATCTGTCGGCACGCGCATATTCGCTGCTCGCCATCGTCGAGACCGACGAGAACTTTTCGCCGGTCGAGCGGGCCCTCGCGCAGTTGATGCGCCGCAATTTCGGCGCCCTGCGCTCCAGCGTCCTCGACTATCGCGCCTCCGGCCAAGGCAGCGACGCACGCATCGCCGCAGGCATCCAAGCTCAGCTCGATCAGGCCGAAGCCGTTGCCGCCCCGCCCGAGGACGGCAACGACTTCCTTTTCGACGGTCTCGATATCGCGCTCACCGATGCCTTCATGGCCGCCATGTCGCTCTTCCTGCTCGCTCTCGAACGGGGCGAGCGGCCGCTGATCGACCAAGCGCTCGAACGGCTTCGCACCAGCCTCGCGATCTGCAGCGAGATGAACATGCTGCCGCAATGGTGGGCGCATCGCGTCGCGATCCACCTCCTCTCGGATCTCTGGTCAAGCACCTTTCACGAGAGGGTTCCGCTTCAGCCGGCCGGTGGTGCCGCAGCCGACTGGCAGCCGCTGCGCGAGCTGTTCATCGCATTACTGCAGCGTCGCCCGAAAGCGGAAATCGACCTCTGGCCGTCGCAGACGGAGGCGGCCGCTCGGGCGGCCGACCAGTCCGACGACCTGGTCGTGTCGCTGCCGACAAGCGCCGGCAAGACCCGCATCGCCGAACTCTGCATTCTAAGGTGCCTAGCGGGCGGCAAGCGGGTGGTCTTCGTCACCCCGCTGCGCGCGCTGTCGGCACAGACCGAGACCACGTTGCAGCGGACCTTCGGCCCGCTCGGCAAGACCATCTCGGCCCTATATGGCAGCATCGGCGTCAGCGGCTTCGACGAGGACGCCATCCGCGAGCGCAACATCGTGGTCGCGACGCCGGAGAAGCTCGACTTCGCCCTGCGCAACGACCCCTCGCTCCTTGACGATGTCGGTCTGCTGGTCTTCGACGAAGGGCATATGATCGGCCCCAACGAGCGTGAGGTCCGTTACGAGGTACAGATCCAGCGGCTTCTTCGTCGCCCGGACGCGCAGGAGCGACGGATCGTCTGCCTTTCGGCGATCCTGCCAGATGGCGACCAGCTCGACGACTTTGCCGCCTGGTTGCGGCGCGATCACCCGGGCGGGCTGATCAAGAACGATTGGCGGCCGACCCGGCTGCGGTTCGGTGAAGTGGTTTGGACGTCGCCAACGGCGCGGCTCAACCTGCGGGTTGGCGACGAGCGGCCCTGGGTCCAGCGGTTTCTCACCGGTGCGGCCCCACCCAACTGGATTCCGCCGAAGCGCCGGCGCACCCGTCTCTTTCCCGACGACCAGCGCGAACTCTGCCTTGCGACGGCCTGGCGGCTAGTCGATGATGGTCAGACGGTCCTGATCTTCTGCCCCGAGCGGCGCAGCGTCGAGCCGTTTGCGGACGTCATCGTCGATTTGCATGAGCGCGGCGCCCTGCGCTCTTTGCTCGAGGCCGACCCGAACCTTCTGAACACGGCGATTGCGCTTGGTGAGGAATGGCTGGGCGCCGATAGCGCAATCCTGAAATGCCTTCGCCTCGGTGTCGCCCTTCACCATGGCGCACTCCCCACCGCCTATCGAAAGGAGGTCGAGCGCCTGCTACGCGAGAATGTTCTCAAGGTCACGATCTCATCTCCGACCTTGGCGCAGGGCCTCAACCTCTCCGCCACCGCCGTCGTCATGTATTCCCTTCACCGGGCTGGCGAGCGCATTGAGATCAGCGAGTTCAAGAACGTCATCGGCCGCGCGGGCCGCGCTTATGTCGATGTCGAGGGCATCGTTCTCTTCCCCATGTTCGACGAGATCGCCAAGAAGCGGCGCAACTGGGAAGCCCTCATCACCGACCTCGGCGCGCGCGAGATGGAAAGCGGCCTCGTGCGGCTTGTCGCGATGCTGTTGACGCGAATGCGCTCGCGCATCGGCGGCGACCTCAATCAGCTGGTCGAGTACGTCGTCAACAACGCGGCCGCCTGGACTTTCCCGGAAGTCGCAAACGAGAAGCCCGAAGAACGCGAACGCGCGCTCGCCGATTGGGAACGACATGTCGCAACGCTCGATACGGCGATCTTGAGCCTCATCGGGGAAAACGACATTCCCGATGAGGGCATCGAGACGGCCCTCCACGACATCCTCCAATCCTCACTGTGGCACCGCCGTCTGCAGCGCCAGGACCTGCAGGTTCGACAGGTGCTGAAGGCCGGCCTCGTGTCCCGCAGCCGACTCATTTGGAGTCAGTCGACGGCCGCCGGACGACGCGGCTACTTCCTCGCGGGGGTTGGGCTGACGACAGGCCATGCGCTCGATGCCATCGCCGCCGACGCCAATCTTCTCCTGATCCAAGCTAATGGCGCGATCCTCGAAGGAGACACCGAGGGGGCGATCACTGCGATCGCCGGCCTCGCCGAACGGGTTTTCGCCTTCTATCCCTTCACCCCCGATCCCCTGCCGGCGAACTGGCGCGACATCCTGCGCGCATGGCTGCTTGGCCAACCGCTCGCGGCGCTGGGCGCAGCGCAGGCCTCTGAGACCCTGCAATTTGTAGAGGGTGGCCTCGTCTATCGCCTGCCTTGGGCGATGGAGGCGATCCGCGTTCGGGCGGCCGCCAACGGTGACACGGTCGGCGTTTTCGATCTTCTACTGGAGGATCACGAACTTGGCGCAGCAGTTCCTGCGGTGGAGACCGGCACGCTCAATCGGTCAGCCTCGATCCTGATCCAAGCCGGCTTCAACTCGCGGCTTGCCGCGATCAAGGCAGTCACCGACACCGCAGCGACCTTCACGACGGGACAGGAGCTGCGGGAATGGCTCAATTCGGACGCCGTCGCCGCCTGGAGCGCTCTGCCCGACTGGCCTACCGCAGAGACGAAGGCGATCTGGACGGAGTTCACAAACAGCTTCATGCCCGCTGACAACCGCACCTGGGCTGATCGGCGTTATTGGGCGTCAGTTAACTGGCTTGGAGCGCCGCCGCCTCCGGGCACACCGGTCCAAGTTCATTACTGGGGCGGGCAACCCCGCGTACTTTCTGCCGACGCCGCGCCGCTTGGCACCCTCCAGGCTGCGCTTAATCCAGACCGGATCGGTTTGCTCCGGGCTGTGGTAGCCACGGATGTCGGCAAGATCGACATCGCCTATCTAGGACCGGCAGATATCTCGCCGCCGTAGCGGTCCACGTCTTTTTCACCGGACCGGCTACGCGCGTCCTCTTTCAAGATTGGCTAAAACTCTTCCTGTCCGGAAAACCGGCTTGACTCTCACACGCGCAAGATAGAACAAATAGAGAACATGATGACGAACCCTTATCCGGAGGTCAACTGGAAGCGTGCGGCCCGAACCCGCCATAGAGTCTTTGCGCGCGCAGATCGAGAAGATCGAAGGCCGGAGTCGGCGCGCCAAATCGGTTCTCCCGTTTGGGATTGCCGACGTCGACTCACGACTCCCCGGTGGCGGGTTGGCGCTTGGCGCGCTGCATGAGATTGCAGGCGGTGGGAATGGCGCGGTCGATGGTGCTGCAGCAGCCTTGTTCAGCGCGGGCGTCGCGGCTCGAACCAAGGGCAAGATCCTCTGGTGTATCACCCGTCCGGACCTGTTCGCGCCGGCGATCGCCCAGGCAGGTCTTGCGTCAGATCGCGTAATCTATCTCGAAGCCGGCGATGACAAGACCGTGCTGGCCTGCATGGAGGAAGGGTTGCGCCATGGTGGTCTAGGGGCGGTTCTCGGTGAGGTGGCCCGGCTTTCCATGACAGCCTCGCGCCGCCTGCAGTTGGCAGCCGAGGGCAGCGGATCGATCGGTATCGCGCTGCGGCGTTGGCGACGACAGACCGAAGCCACTGATTTCGGCCAACCCACCGCCGCGATGACACGCTGGCGCGTGTCTATGGTGCCATCGACACCTCTGCCTGTTCCGGGCGTAGGGCGTGCCCGCTGGCTGGTCGAACTGATCCGCGCACGCGCGGGCGAGAGTGCAGATTTCGAGTTGGAGGCGTGCGATGACACGGGTCGTCTCGCTCTTCCTGCCGAGCTGGTCCACCGACCGGCTTCGGCGGAAGGCTGGCGACGCGGCGCCTCCGGCTGAGGCGCCGCTCGTCCTGATTGGCCGGGAAGGAAACAGGCGGGTGGTGCTGGCGGCGAATGCTGCTGCCGTGGCCGCCGGCCTTCGCCCCGGCATGCCTGTGACCAAGGCTCAGGTCCTGGTGCCAGACCTCATCGTGCAAGATGCCGAGCCGGCAGCCGATGTGGAGGCACTTGATCGGCTCGCCACCTGGCTCCTGCGCTACGCGCCTGTCGTGGCCCCTGATCCTCCAGACGGGATCATCATCGACTCGACCGGAGCCGATCACCTTCACGGCGGCGAAGCTGTCATGCTGGAGGGCCTGATCGGTAGGCTGGCCATGTCCGGTATCGCCGCTCGCGGTGCGATCGCCGACAGCTGGGGCGCGGCCCACGCCTTGGCCCGGTTTGCAGCCCGCGCGACGATAATCGCTCCTGAACGTCATGATGCATCGCTGTTGGAACCGCTTCCGCTGGCCGCGCTGCGCATCGACGCTTCGATAGTCGCGGCGCTGCGGACGCTTGGCTTTGAAACCATCGGCGATATCCTCGCGCAGCCGCGCGCGCCGCTCACCCTGCGCTTCGGTCCAGCGATCGGCCGCCGTATCGATCAGGCGCTTGGCGATCTGTCAGAGCCGATCGATCCGATTCGACCCGCCGACCTGATCGAAGTGCGCAGGTCGTTCGCGGAACCGATTGGCGCGGCGGAGACCATCGCCCGCTACATCGCCAAGCTCGTCGATCAGCTCTGCGACCGCCTCGAGGCAGCGGGTCTCGGCGCACGACGCCTCGACCTTATCTGCCACCGTGTCGACAGTCGCTCACAGGCGGTCCGGGTTGGAATGGCAACGCCGGTCCGGGATGCAAAGCGCCTGACGCGCCTCCTATGCGACAAGATCGAGACGATCGAGCCCGGCTTTGGAATCGAGGTGATGACGCTTGCAGCCAGCGTCGCCGAGCCGATCGAGCGCCGGCAAACCGTTAGTTCGCTTATCGAGGAGAGTGTGCCGGACGTCTCGGACCTGATCGATACGCTCATGAACCGGGTGGGCGAGCAGGCGCTCTATCGGCTGGCGCCGGTTGCGAGCGACGTCCCGGAACGCTCCGTTGCCCGCATTCCGGCGATGGCCGCCGATACGGGCGCAGCATGGCCCGGCCATTGGCCGCGGCCCTCGCGTCTGCTGGCCCATCCGGAGCAGGTCGAGACTGTAGCGCTCTTGCCTGATCATCCGCCCGTTTCATTCACCTGGCGCGGCGTGCGTCGCCGACTGCGCCGGGGTGATGGACCGGAGCGCGTGTTCGGAGAGTGGTGGAAGCGCGACGCCGAATTGGTCGCCGTCCGAGACTATTTTCGGGTCGAGGACGACGCCGGCGAACGCTACTGGCTTTATCGTGCCGGTGACGGCGAAGACACGGCGACGGGGTCGCACCGCTGGTTCATCCACGGGGTCTTCGGATGAGCTCACCTCGCTACGTCGAACTGCAGGTCACCTCACACTTCAGCTTCCTGCGCGGCGCGTCCTCCTGCGAGGAACTGTTTGCGCAAGCGGCCTTGGCTGGGATCGAGGCCGTCGCCATCGTCGATCGGAATTCGCTCGCCGGCGTCGTCCGTGCTCATGAAGCGGCCAAGACGACCGGCGTTCGCCTGATTGTCGGTTGCCGGCTCGACCTCTCTGACGGGACATCCGTGCTCGTCTATCCAACGGATCGACCCGCTTATTCGCGCCTCTGCCGTCTTCTGTCCCTGGGCAAAAAGCGAGGGGGCAAGGCCCGGTGCGTCCTCGAATGGCCTGATCTCGTCGCGTATGGCGAAGGCCTGATCGTCGCGCTCGTACCCGACCTGGCGGATGACGAGTGCGAGTTCCGGCTGCGGCGATTGCGGGACGCTTTCGGCGACAGAGCCTATCTCGCGCTCACCTTGCGCCGCCGGCCAAACGATCAGCTCCGACTGCATGAGCTTTCGAACATGGCCACACAGATGCGCGTGCCCACCGTGGTGACGAACGACGTCCTCTTCCACGAGCCGGCCCGGCGGATCCTGCAGGACGTAGTCACATGCATCCGGCACAACGTCACGATCGATACGCTTGGCGATCGGCGAGAGCGACATGCCGATCGCTACATCAAGCCGCCGGACGAAATGCATCGTCTGTTCAGCCGCTATCCCGAGGCCCTTGCCCGGACGCTGCAGATCGCGGACCGCTGCCGCTTCAGCCTCGACGAGCTTGCCTACCAGTATCCGGAAGAGCGCGACGATCCCGCACTCACACCCCAGCAGACGTTGGCAAAGCTCACCTGGGAGGGCGCGGCTGAACGCTATCCCGAGGGCGTACCCGAGAGCGTGACCGCCGCCCTCCAGTGGGGCGCCGTGGTCGAACACGGCTTTCCGGGCCAGAGCTGGCTCACCTTCCGTCAAGCACTCTCGCTCGGCGGCAATGTCCGCAAGGGCGCGCGCGGTACGACCGTCGTCTATGCGGACCGCTTCACGCCAGAAGACGAGAAACGCCGCGCCCGCGAGAGCGGTGAGGACGCGCAGGCGATCCCGTTCCTGAAGCGCTTCACCGTCTTCAACGCAGCCCAGTGCGAGGGCCTGCCGGAGGACGTCACGGTCAATGCGCCGCCGCCGCCGCAGGGGATGATCGAACCACAGGTCGAATCGCTGATCCGCGCCTCAGGCATAGACTTTCGCATCGCCGGTGATCGGGCGTTCTACGTGCCTGCGCTCGACTATGTGCAGGTCCCTCCGCCACAAGCCTATTTCGAGCCGATCAACTGGCACCGCACGGCCCTGCATGAACTCGGACACGCGACGGGTCACTCGAGCCGAGTGGGCCGCGACCTGACCGGCGGCTTCGGCACCAAGAAATACGCGTTCGAGGAATTGGTCGCCGAAATGAACGCAGCCTTCTGCTGCGCTTCACTCGGCATCGTGCCCACCGTCCGCCACGCCGACTATATCGGCTCGTGGCTGCAGGTCCTGCGCGAGGACAACCGCGCCATCGTTCGGGCCGCAAGTCAGGCGAGCAAGGCGGCCGACTGGCTGCTGGCGCATGCGCCGGAGGCCGCTGCCCGCGACGTTGCCGCCGATGCACTTGAAAGGAGGGCGGCATGAGCATGATCACGTACCCGCTCCGGGTCTTCTTCGATTGCTCGACCGCTCACCTCTCGGAAGCGTCGAGCACCTATCTGAATGTTCACGTCGATCAGGGCGACGAGCTTGTCGCGGCGACACCCTACGGCTGGTTCATCTGGGTCGGAGAAGGCGACCGCGATAATCTCCCCGCCGATCTGGTGGGGATTGCCGAATACGCGCGGCGCCTCGGCGCGGAATACATCCTGTTCGACCGGGATGCGCCTGAGGATGAGGCGCTTGCCAGATTCCTTGGTCGCGCCGATGCCCTTCCGGGGTCTCGCCGGGCGCGCCCAGGAGGAGAGTGAGAGGGAGGACGGGTTTTTCGTGACGGGTTGGAGGTCGAGAGAGAGTCTCTTGGCCGCCCGTCGCGGAGTACATCCCGATGGCTGTTGCAGCTCAAAAGATCGTCCTGTCGCCCTCGCGCGACATCCCCTTCAACAAGCTGGTCCTGAGTCAGTCGAACGTCCGGCGCATCAAGGCTGGTGTCTCGATCGAGGACCTGGCGGCCTCGATCGCCCGGCGCGGCCTGATCCAGAGCATCAGCGTTTTCCCGGTCGTCGATGCCGAAGGCAACGAGACCGGCATGTTCGAGGTCCCAGCCGGCGGACGCCGGTTCCGTGCGCTGGAGCTGCTGGTGAAGCAGAAGCGCCTCGCCAAGGTGTCGCCGGTGCCGTGCGTGGTGCGCGAGCGCGACAGCGCGATCCTCGCGGAAGAAGTCTCGCTCGCCGAGAATATCGAGCGCGCGCCGCTCCATCCCCTCGACCAGTTTCGCGCCTTTCAGGACATGCGCGACAAGGGCATGACCGAGGAGGAGATCGCCGCGGCCTTCTTCGTGCAGGCCCAAGTCGTCAAACAGCGGCTGCGGCTTGCTTCGGCGTCGCCAGCGCTGCTCGAGGTTTATGCCGAAGACGGCATGACGCTGGAGCAGCTCATGGCCTTCACCGTGTCGGGCGACCACGCCCGTCAGCAGCAGGTCTGGGACGCGATCAAGGACGCCTGGTCGAAGGAGCCTTACCAGATCAGGCGCATGCTGACCGAGACAACCGTTCGCGCCGCGGACAAGCGCGCGGTTTTCGTGGGAATCGAGACCTATGAACAGGCGGGAGGCATCGTCATGCGCGATCTCTTCCAGTCCGATGATGGCGGCTGGCTGCAGGACGCGAGCCTGCTCGACCGCCTGGTCGCCGAAAAGCTCAAGGCCACCGCCGAGTCGATCGCCGCCGAAGGCTGGAAGTGGATCGAGGTCGCGGTCAGCTTTCCCTACGACACGACGCGCGGCCTGCGGGAATTGCAGGGCGAGCCGCTCGACCTTTCGGCCGAGGAACAGGCGACCATCGAGGCGCTCAATGCCGAGTATCAGAAGCTCGAAGCCGAGTATGAAGGCGCCGACGAACTGCCGGACGAGGTAGACCAGCGCCTCAGCGAGATCGAGACGGCGCTCGCAGCCTTCGAGACCCGGCCGATGCGCTACGAGGCGGACGACATCCCGCGCGCGGGCGTCTTCATCAGCGTCGCCCATGACGGCACCCTCGCCATCGACCGTGGCTACGTGCGGGCGGAGGATGAAGCACCGATCGATCCAGAGGTCGAGAACGGCGTGGACGCCGACGGCGATTTGGCCGAGCCGTCGGTGCAGAGGGCGGTCATCACCATCGGCGGCCAGCCTGCCGAGCCCGAGGACGACGAGGATGACGGCGTCATCAAGCCGCTGCCGGAGCGCCTGGTGATCGAGCTGACGGCCTATCGCACGCTCGCGCTGCGCAACGCCGTCGCGGAGAACCCGCACGTAGCTATGACGGCGCTCCTCCACAAGCTCGTCTCGGACACCTTCATGACCCGCATGTATACGGGCACCATGGAAGCCGGGGTGAAGCACGTCTTCTTCCCGGCCCAGGACGATGCGCTGAAGGACAGCCCGTCCGCCCGTGCGGTGCAGGACCGCCACGCCGCCTGGGCTGGCGATATCCCGAAGGACGATGCAGCCTTGTGGGACTGGCTCGCCGACCTGGATGAGCCCAGCCGCATGGCTCTCCTCGCGCATTGCGTCAGCTATGGCGTGAACGCGCTCTATGAGCGGCCGAACCCGCATAGTGGCAGCGGTGTATCCCAGCATACCCTCGACATGAGGCTTTCGCAGGCCGACCGACTGACGAAGGCGACAGGCCTCGATCTGGTCGAGGCCGGCTGGCGACCGACCTTCGGCAACTACCTCAACCGGGTGACCAAGCCCCGCATCTTGCAGGCGGTCCGCGAGGGCGCCGGCGAGCAAGCCGCACAACTCATCGACCATCTGAAGAAGGGCGACATGGCGAAGGAGGCCGAGCGCCTGCTGGCGGACACCGGCTGGCTGCCGGAGCCGCTGCGCGTGGTCGCCGAGGGTGAGGTGTCGACGGCGGAAACCCAGACCGGAGGCGAGGATGATGGGGCGGCGTTGCCCGACTTTCTCGCGAGCGATGACGAGGAGGCCGCTGGCGAAGACGATGAACGCCACCTCGTCGCGGCCGAATGATCGCTCTGGCGGGGCGGCTTTGGCCGCTCCGTCTATTCCCCCAATCGAGGAGCTACGCCATGTCGCAATCCAGCCCGGCGCCCCGGCGCGTCGTTTTCCAGTATCTCGTTCCCGTGCATGTCGAGGTCGAGGACGGGCTAGTTGCCTGCGTCACCGTCATCGATGAGACGCCAGTCCGCGATCCCACCATCGTCGAAGGCGATCCCGCCTATCTCGGCGAGGCAGTGCAGGCCGCCGACGACGGTCAAGACTGGCCGTCCTGGCGGTTCGGCTACTAGCCGGACAGTCTTTCGATCCCTCCCAAGCCCGGCCCAGCGCCGGGCTTTTTTCGTTTCAGGAGTCCGCCATGACCGATTTTCTCACCCGCTTTTCCTGCCTGCTCGACGTCGGCACTGCCGCCAACGCGACGCGCGCCTTCGACATCTACACCACGCTGATGGCCGAAAACTCCCGCGAGGATCCCCCGGCCGAGCCGTTCCTGCTCACCCTTTCGCCCGAATTCGGATCGGCTCGCCTGTGGCTGCGCGATCCTGGCAGCGCTGACCAGCAACTGGTGATCACCTTCGTTACCCGCTGCGCCGCGGCCTTCGGCCTGACCGGACATTGGGGCTTCCAGTGGGCGAATATTGCCTCGGACCCCGTAATCGACGGCTTCTCTGGCGGCGCCCATCTGCTCGATCTTTCGACCGGCCGGACGCTCGAATGGATCAGCACCGGACGCTGGCTCGCCGATCGACTTCCTCAGGGAGCCGCGCGATGAGCATTCCCGATCATGCCCGTGCCAATTTCGAGACGCTGCTGCACGCCGCGACCAGCGGCGACCTGGCGCTAATTGAATGCACCGAGATCGCAACGGGCGAGGTTCGCTACGTCATCTGCGCCGTTGGACGTGACGACGGCGACTACGTTTTTACGCCCTTCGGCCATCTGGCCGACGGCAACCCCTTCGAGCTCTACCGTCCACCCGATGCCTCGCCCTGAGGCGGGCGCTCGGACGGATTCGCGACAATAGTGCGATCCTTCGCCGGGAACGGCGCATCGCCCGCCGGCACGCGCAACTGCCGAAGACGTGCTTCCCGCAAGCCGGAGCGATGGTCGCTGACCGCGTCAGAGTGAGAGGTCGGCCGGGACGGGGTTGAGCCCGTCCGGTCGAGAGAGAGCGCCGGGCCGGCTCGTCCGTTCTTGCTCTCTCGAGGTTCCCTCCATGCTTTACGCTCCCGTCTCCGGAGCCGCCCCGGCGGCCTCGCTTCCGCTCGCGCCCAACGCGCCGCCGGCCGCCGCCATTCTCGCCGCCGCCGGCCATCTCCTTCCTCATCTCGAACAGGGCCGCGCGATCGATGCCGCGATACTGCGCTCGGCCATGGAACAGGCCTTCGGCGCGTCCGACGCTAGCGGCGCCTGGGACTGGAAGACGGCCTATGACGCCTGCGAAGCGGCAACCATCCTCTTCATGCGCAAATACGGAAAGCCGCTTTTCCGCAAAGCCGCGTCTCCGGAAGCACGGCTCGCAGCGCTGAGCAAGATCGCCGGGCTGCTGCCGACGCACACGCGCCGGTCCGAGGAGGCTCAGGCCCGTCAGCAGTTCTCGACGCCGACGCCGCTTGGTCTCGCGGCCTTGACCGCCGCAGCGCTCACGTCCGCTGACCGGGTACTGGAGCCCTCGGCCGGCACGGGCCTGCTTGCGATCCTTGCCGAGATCGAAGGCTCCGATCTCATCCTCAATGAGCTGGCCGAGACCCGCGCCGATCTTCTTGCCGCTCTCTTTCCAGCTCATTCGGTCACGCGTTTCGACGCCGCGCAGATCGATGATCATCTCGACCGCGCCGCCATTCCCAGTGTCATCATCATGAACCCGCCGTTCTCGGTCATGGCGGCCGTCTCAGGACGCGTCGCCGACGCCGCCTATCGCCATATCGCTTCCGCTCTGGCGCGGCTCGCGCCGGGCGGCCGGTTGGTCGCGATCACCGGCGCAAATTTCTCGCCCGAGCTGCCGGCCTGGCGGGACCGCTTCGCCCGGCTGCAGGAGCGCGGCCGCGTCGTGTTCAGTGCGGCGATCGCGGGCTCTGTCTATGCCAAGCACGGCACGACCATCGAAACCCGCCTGACCGTCATCGACAAGGCGCCGGCCGAGGATTTTGCACGCTTCCCGGCATCCCCCGGCATCGCGCCCGACGTGGCGACGCTCCTCGCTTGGATCGAACGCGACTTGCCCCCGCGCATGGCGGTCGCGCTGCCCAAGATTTCCCCGGACACGGCGCCGCGCACCGTTCGCGGCTATCTCGCCAAGGCCGCAGCATCCACCCCCGCCCGGCCGACGGCTGAGATCAAAGGCATGCCGCTTGACTATGAGACCGTCGAGCGGATGCCTCCAGAAGAATGCCGACTGTCTGACTCGATCTATGAGGCCTATGCGCTCCAGTCGGTCCGCATCCCGGAGGCGCAGCCTCATCCCACGAAATTGGTACAGTCGGCCGCCATGGCGTCGGTCGCGCCGCCGAAGCCGAGCTATCGCCCGACGCTTCCAGCCGCGGTCGTCACCGAGGGCGTTCTGTCCGACGCCCAGCTCGAGACGGTGATCTACGCCGGCGAAGCTCATGGCGAACACCTCGCAGGCGCCTGGACCGTGGACGAGACCGGCGATCTCGTCACCGCCGCGCCGGACGACGCGCCAAACGCCGTCCGCTTCCGGCGGGGCTTTATGCTCGGCGACGGGACCGGCGCCGGCAAGGGCCGTCAATCCGCTGGCATCATCCTCGACAACTGGCTGCAGGGTCGCCGCAAGGCAGTATGGATCTCGAAGTCCGACAAGCTGCTGGAAGACGCGCAACGCGACTGGTCGGCGCTCGGTATGGAGCGTTTGCTGGTCACGCCGCTATCGCGTTTCCCTCAGGGCACGCGGATCCGTCTCAACGAAGGCGTCCTTTTCACCACCTATTCCACGCTACGGTCCGACGACCGTGGCGAGAAGCTTTCGCGGGTCAAACAGATCGTCGAATGGTTGGGCTCCGACTTCGATGGAGTCATTATTTTCGACGAGTCGCACGCAATGCAGAACGCCGGCGGCGGCAAGGGAGAACGGGGCGATGTTGCGCCCTCACAGCAGGGCCGTGCCGGGCTCCGGCTCCAGCACGCGCTGCCAAATGCGCGCGTTGTCTACGTCTCTGCCACGGGCGCGACAACCGTCCACAATCTCGCCTATGCCCAGCGGCTCGGCCTGTGGGGCGGTGACGATTTTCCCTTCGCCAACCGCGCCGAGTTCGTGGAGGCCGTCGACAATGGCGGTGTCGCGGCCATGGAGGTGCTTGCCCGCGACCTGCGCGCCCTCGGCCTCTACACGGCCCGGTCGCTCTCCTATGACGGTGTTGAATACGAACTGGTCGAGCACCAGCTTACGCCCGCGCAAACCCGCATCTACGATGCGTACGCCGGCGCCTTCGCCATCATCCATAACCATCTCGACGCCGCGATGCAGGCCGCCAACATCACCGGCGATAGCGGCACCCTGAACCGTCAGGCGAAATCGGCCGCGCGTTCTGCATTCGAAAGCGCTAAGCAGCGGTTCTTCGGTCATCTGCTGACCAGCATGAAGACCCCGACGCTGATCCGCTCGATCGAGCAGGACCTGGCCGACGGGCATAGCGCCGTCATTCAGATCGTCTCAACCGGCGAGGCACTGATGGAGCGCCGACTGGCCGAGATCCCGACCGAGGAATGGAACGACGTGCGTGTCGACATCACGCCGCGGGAATATGTCCTCGACTATCTCGCCTATTCCTTCCCGGTGCAGCTCTACGAGCCGTTCTCCGACAGCGAGGGCAATCTGTCGTCGCGGCCAGTCTTCCGGGACGGTCACCCCATCGAGAGCAGGGAGGCCGTCGCCCGCCGTGACGAGCTGATCGAACGGCTCGCATCGCTAGAACCCGTTCCAGGCGCCCTCGACCAGATCGTCCAGCGCTTTGGCTCCGATGTCGTCGCCGAGGTCACCGGCCGTTCACGGCGCGTTGTGCGCAAGGGCGATCGCCTTGCCGTCGAAAATCGGGCGGGCTCGGCCAATCTCGCCGAGGCCGCCGCCTTCATGGACGACCAGAAGCGCATCCTGGTCTTCTCAGATGCGGGCGGTACGGGGCGCAGCTATCACGCCGATCTTGGCGCGAAGAACCAGCGCCTGCGTATCCACTATCTGCTGGAGCCGGGCTGGAAGGCCGATGCGGCGATCCAGGGTCTCGGTCGGACCAACAGGACCAATCAAGCTCAACCGCCGCTCTTCCGCCCGATCGCCACTGACGTGAAGGCTGAGAAGCGCTTCCTCTCCACGATCGCGCGTAGGCTCGATACACTCGGCGCCATCACGCGTGGGCAGCGCCAGACCGGCGGACAGGGTCTCTTCCGGCCAGAGGACAATCTCGAAAGCCCCTATGCGCGCGATGCGCTGCGCCAGCTCTATCTGCTGCTCGTGCGTGGCAAGGTCGAGAACTGCTCGCTCGACCGCTTTGAGTCCGCCACCGGACTCAAACTCACGGATGACAACGGCATCAAGGACGAGCTGCCGCCGATCACGACCTTCCTCAACCGTCTGCTCGCGCTGACCATCGACCTGCAGGGCGTGCTTTTTACGGCGTTTGAGCAGCTCCTGACGGCAAAGGTCGACGGGGCGGTTCGCAGTGGAGTCTATGACGTCGGACTCGAAACGCTGCAGGCCGAGAGCTTCATCGTCACCGGCAGCGAGGTGATCCATACGCACCCGGGCACCGGCGCGGAAACGCGGCTTCTCACCATCACCCGCCGGGAGCGCAATCGACCGACGAGCCTCGCCGACGCGCTCGATCATCTCTCCGATCCGCGCGCACGGCTCCTGGTCAATGGTCGCTCCGGCCGCGCCGCCGTGCAGATTTCCGCACCATCGATGATGCTCGACGATGGCGAGATCGAGCGCCGCGTCTGCCTGGTCCGGCCGATGGAGCAGCACTATGCGCCGCTGCGCATGATGGGTGAGAGCCATTGGGAGGAAGCCGATCGCGCCGCCTTCGCCGCCGCGTGGTGGGCTGAGTTGAATGACGTGCCGGAGTTTTCCGACAGCACGATCCACATTGTCGCCGGCCTGTTGTTGCCGATCTGGAAGCGGCTGCCAAACGAGTCGACGCGGGTCTACCGGCTCCAGACCGATGGCGGCGAGCGCATCATCGGCCGCCGCGTCTCGCCCGCCTGGGCGGCAAACGCCGTCACCACGGGCGCAACATCGCTGACCCCTGAGCAGGCCTTCACCGCTCTGATGGACGGCACGACGATCCTCGATCTCGCTGACGGCCTTCAGCTTCGGCGCGCCCGCGTCATGAATGCCCAGCGCCTGGAGCTGACCGGCTTCACCGAGGCGATGCGGGACCGGCTGCGCACCTACGGCCTGTTCAGCGAGATCATCTCGTGGAAGCTCCGCTTTTTCGTGCCGGCCGACTCCGCCGGACCGGGCGTCCTCGCCAAGGTGCTCGATACATATCCCGTGGCTCGCATCTCCGAGCGGGAGGCCGCGTGATGGCACGTCAGGACGCTTCCGATCTCGCGCACCGTCTCGGCCGGCAGGCCGAGGCGGTGTGCCGGCATTATCTTTCCAGCGGTCGCCGCGAGGGCAACTACTGGCTCGTGGGCGATGCGCGCAACACACCCGGCCGCTCGATGTATGTCCGGCTCAAGGACACGCCGAAAGGTCCCGCCGGCAAATGGACCGACGCGGCCACCGGCGAGCATGGCGATCTCCTCGACGTCATCCGAGAAAGCTGCGGCCTCATCGACTTCAAGGATGTCGCCGACGAGGCGCGGACCTTTCTCTCGATGCCGCCGGCACCGGAGGCCCGTCAGCACGAGCGGCAGAACCCAGCGCCGCATGGCTCCCCCGAAGCGGCCCGCCGACTGGTCCGCATGTCGCAGCCGATCCACGGCACGCTCGTACAAACATATTTACGGGAACGCGGCATTACGGATTTGCGCGGAACCGGAAGCCTGCATTTCCACCCGCGCTGCTATTATCGCCCCGAAGAGCATTCGCCGACCGAGACCTGGCCGGCGATGATCGCGGCCGTCACCGACCTCGACGGCAAGATCACCGGGGCGCATCGCACCTGGCTCGATCCGCGCCGCCGCGACAAGGCGCCAATCGACACGCCGAGGCGAGCCATGGGCGATCTTCTCGGCAACGCGGTCCGCTTCGGCATAGGCAGCGATGTGATAGCGGCGGGCGAAGGCATCGAGACCGTCCTGTCGCTTCGTCAGGTCCTTCCCGACATGCCTATGCTGGCGGCGCTCTCCGCGGCCCATCTCGCTGCCATCCTGTTCCCCGACACACTGCGGCGGCTCTACATCGTCCGCGACAACGATCCGGCCGGTGACGCTGCGCGCGACACCCTCATTGAACGGGCCGACGCGGCCGGGATCGAGCCGATTGTCATCTCGCCGCAGCTGGGCGACTTCAACGAGGATCTGCGCAGCCTCGGCCTGGACGCATTGAGCGTGGAAGCCCGGTTGCAGGTCGCGCCGCAGGACATCGCGCGCTTCATGGCGTTGGCGGCATAGCCGGCAGGAGAACGGGCGTGAGGTTCGCCGTCGTGCTCGGCGGATGCATCATCCATCGGAGGGGGACCGCGCCTCGGCCTTCGAGAGGGCGATCGGCCCACAAGCCGGCCAACCGGGCAATGGCGGCGGCCAACTATTTTCCGGCGCGGCCCAGAGGCCGCTTTCCATCGCGAAGCAAAATAGCCGGCCTTAGCCATCGAGCCCTACGCTTTCGCTCCGGGTGCCCGGCCGTCCGGCCCGCGGGCTTCGTCGCCATGAAGGCCGCGACGGTCGCGGTCCAACCGATGGAGCATCCCATGCGCGATCACGACGACTACGAACCGCATCACGAGTCCTCACCCACCGACCATGTCCTTAACGAACTGCAACTTCACGGCTACCGACCCTTCACCGACGAGCCCGACCAGCGGCTTCTGCCGGACGGCAACCAGGTCGCGGGCGCCGTCGCCGACATCTTCGACGCTCTAATCGGCACCCTGGCAGACACGCGCCTCGAACCTGACCTCGACGATCTCCTCTGGTCGACCGTGAACGTTTTCCACCGCGCGACCGACCGGATCGGCCGCGAACTGGATGACAATGAGCAGTCCCAGAAGCGGGCGCAGCGCGAACAGGACGGCAGCGAGGTGAAATCGGTCGAACTGGAGCGCCTGATCGCAGAGGGGATCACGCTGATAGAGCGCCAGAACGCCTTCGAGCTAATGCGCGACCAGGCCGCCGAACACTACGAACGCCACGTCGGCAAGCCTTGGCTCCCGCGCAGCGGATCGAAGGTCAACCATCGCAATCTGACTTCGGCGATGATCGACAGCCGCGACTTCTTGATGGCGAAGAAGCGCGCCGATCAAGAGGTGCTCCTGCCGCCTGGCCCCAAGATCGTCGTCACCGGCGGCCTCGACTTCAATGATCACCAGCTTATCTGGGCAAAGCTCGATCAGGTTCACGCCAAGCACGCCGGCATGGTTCTCGTCCATGGAAAGTCGCCAAAGGGTGCCGAGAGGATCGCCTCGCTCTGGGCATCGAACCGCAACGTTCCGCAGATCGGCTTTGCACCCGATTGGACCAAGCACGGACGGTCGGCACCGTTCAAGCGGAATGACCAGATGCTCGAGATCGTGCCGAAGGGCGTGCTGCACTTCCCGGGCACGGGCATAAATGACAACCTCGCCGACAAGGCCAAGAAACTCGGCATTCCGGTTTGGAAGCACGGCGGCGCGTAAGCGCCGCCACGCATGCGCCGCTGCCTAGCGCTTCATCTTCGTGACTTTGTAGACGCACCCGGAGCGATCATACGTGGTCCAATCACCAACCTGCTGACCGTCGTCGAAGTAGCCGGACCGCAGCTTCGAACCGTCCCGGCGAAACCACTCCCAGTATCCGGTAGGTTGTCCCTCCATCGTCTGGCCGACGACCCACAAGCTTCCGTCCTTGTGTCGCTTCTCGAAAGCGAGCGTCTCCGTCATTGGCAGCCCCACGTTCAGTCTGGCTCGCCTGTCACTGCGATACGGGCGGATCGCGCGTAGAAGGCAAGCTCGGTGTCGTTTTCGATCAACGCGTCGAGAAGCGCTTTCATATCCGCTTGGTCCGAAGACGACTGGAAGGGGCCCGGCTGCCGCTCGATCGCCAGCACAGCGATCGTCAAAGCCTTCTTCAAGAGGTGCAGGCTCCTTCCTGTGAACTCCGCCATCGTCCAGCCCTTCGCGACTCTACACTTGCTGCCAAGAGCATAGCGCAAATAGCCATCTGAGGACACGACGCGAGGCTGAGTCGAAAGCAGTGTCGAGACTGTAAAACGGGTCTCCCGACGCGAAGACCACCTCCGCCTATCAGCGCTGATCCTTGGTCCAGCCGCGGACTTGTCGCCATCAACCCATGAAGGGTCGGCTATGCCAGCATGCCGCCGCTGCGGCTACGCCTGCGCGGTGATTGCAGTCCACGGCCGAACACTTCGGGCGCCTGTCGGCGGGGGATGGTCCCCCGCTCCAGCAGGAGCCCAGCAGATGTCCCTCAATCAAGCTCACGCCTTCGCCTTCAGCCTCGCCACCACCCTGATGGTCTCGATTGTCATCTTCCAGGCGGGCGACGGCAGCATGGGTGTCATGCCCGCGGGCGAATATGACGGCGAACTCGCCGCGATCGTCCATGAGGTTGATCCCTTCGCCCACTGATCGCGGGCAAGGCTTCACGGCCGCAAGCGGAAGTCCGGCAGGATTTCCGCTCCCGTCCCGGCTTGTCATTCGCTATACTTCAGGCGCGCTGTGGTGGTGGTGGAGGCGCGATCGTCAGCCATGAACGATTGGAAACCACTGCCATGATCGTCTTTGCCATACTCGCATCCCTCTTCGCCGTCGGCCTGCTCTGCTGGCTGGTGTTCACCTTGGCCGTTTTCGCTCTGCCCGCCTTCGTCGGCGTGACGACGGGCGCCTGGGCCAACGAAGGCGGCGCCGGCATTGCCGGCGCTGTCGTCGTGGGCGCGCTCGCGGCGGCGATGACGCTCGCCATCGGGCACCTCCTGATCGCCTTCGTCCGCTCGATGTGGCTGAAACTCGTCGTGGCGATCGCCTTCGTCGCCCCGGCGGCGATCGCGGGTTTTCATGCCACCCATGGCATCGTGAAGCACCTGATGCCGTCGGAAGCGTGGCAGATGGCGTTTTCGATCTTCGGGGCCGTCGCGGTCGGGATCACCGCCTTCCTCCGGGTCGCTGGACTAGTGGCGACTCCCAGCCCATCCAGCCCGGACCTTACTCGGGCATGATCTTTGTCGACGTCGTCTCGGCGGACCGGAACAGCACCGAACAAAGCATATCCTCGTAGCCTCCGAGGTTGCAGATGAAGCGGTGGGTGCTGATTGTTCATCGCCCCGAAAAGCAACCCGCGGGGGAGCGCTTTGGGCAACACCGGCAGCGCATCCGTCCGTGCACCGAAGGCAGAGACACTCCCGGTGGCAGTGGACGGAGATGCTGGAGCAATGCCTGTCGATGGGGAACGAAGCCGCTGCGCACACCCTGCGCCAACTTGCCGATGCGGGAGGGTCGCCATCTTCTCCGTTATCTGACCGTGCCTAGACCGCTCCAAACGGCCTCTTCAATGGCCTGATCTGGCCGAAGTACGGCTTCGCCTCGATCGCCTATGACGCAACAGCCGCGTCGAACTTTCTTCCCCTGCCGGCTGCGCCGTCATTCCTCGCGAGACAAGAAAGCCCTCCTAAGCTGTCAGGCCCCTTCGGGGTGCGCCGTCGACCGCCTCCGGCCTGCCGATCGCCATCGAGGCCGCAATGGTGCGGGCTCGGGAACGGAAAACGGAGAATTACAATGGCGACCATCGGCACCTTCAAGAAGACCGGCTCGAACGAGTTCACCGGCGAAATCGTCACCCTCAGCGTCCAGGCCAAGGGCGTGCGCATCGTCCCCGATACCCGCGCCACTGGCGAGAACGCTCCCAGCCACCGCGTCCTGGTGGGCCGCGCCGAGATCGGCGCCGCCTGGTCGAAGCGCTCCAACGAGGGCCGCGACTATCTCGGCCTCAAGCTCGACGATCCGAGCTTCAACGCCCCGATCTACGCCAACCTCTTCGACGACGAGGACGGCGATACCTTCTCGCTGATCTGGTCCCGCCCGAGCGGGCGGCGCGGCGACTGAGGCCTCCGCGCAAGGCCCCGGCCAGAAGGTCGGGGCCTTTCAGCTTTCTGGCAACCGAATCAGCTGACGTTTGCCCGGTCGGCTTTGCGGTGGCCAAACTGGCATAGGGCGACTATTATAGTCGTAGTTCTGGCGTGCGCGTAGGTCCGAGTGGGAGGTGATCATGCATGATCACCGCCCGACAATCACGGGCCGCGCGCGCGTTGCTGGGTTGGACACAGGAGACGCTCGCTGACAAGGCTCGCGTATCTCTGACCGCCCTCAAGCGCCTCGAGTCCGCCAGTGGCCTCGAGGTGTACGAGAGCACGCGGGATGAGGTCAGGCGCGCTTTCGAACAGAATGGCGTCGTGTTCCTGAGCTCCGACCGTGGTGTGGGAGTGATGGTGGTTGATCGCAAAGGGCAAGCCTGACGGCACGCGAGGAGCGAACTCGCAAACGCCCCTCTCATCGGGTTGCGCTAGAAGCTCGCTCGTAAGATCGTTAACAAAATGCTCCAGTATGGATGGATATCCGCGCCGGGGAACGCCGTGACTACAAGCTTATTTCTTGATGAACCGCCAAGCAGCGCGACGCCGACCGCGTATGACGCGGCCAATGTGAAGCTTTACCTGCGTTTGCTGGATGCCGAAGCGCAAGGCGCTTCCTGGGCAGACGTCGTCGAGACGATTTTCGGGATTTCGGTGAACGCCGAGCCCGAGCGTGCCGAGCGCGTTCACCGCTCGCATCTCGCGCGCGCAAAGTGGATGACGAAGAACGGCTATAGCGGTTTGCTGGCCGGCCGCGTGAACTGAACGTGATGCAGGTTTCGCATCACGTTGCTCCGCCTTCGTTATTCCCAGCCCTCACACAACTTGGAATCGTGTCCGCAGCTCAATTCGCGCGCTAAAACTGCGGAGGCTGTGGAGGATGTCTGAAGAAGATTCTTGGCGGTCAGAGGCCGCTTACGACTATGTCGATGCTCTGTCTCCCGGAGATCTTGCCTGGGAGTTTTTGCGGAGAAACACCGAGTACCGGCGATCATACGACGAATTCCTCCAGGCAGGCGACAACACCGAAGAACTGACCCGGGAGTTTACATCCCGATGGGGGTTGCGATTTCCCGGCAGACCCTTCTGCATCTGCAATCGTCTCTCCAGTCTTTTGGGACGCCCACTTCGATCCATCGATCGTCGTCCTCGGCAAAATCCCGACGGCTCACACGCCTCCCTCACTTGACGATTTCATCAGGGCGCAGGCCATAAATGGCATCGATGGCGAGATGCTGCGCCTTCAGATCCGGGGCGAAAAGTTCGACGCTTCTTTCCGCGACGGTGCCGGAAGTCTCGCGGCCATGGTCCTTCTCGATGAGCTTACGCCCGACCGCCTGAGCGCGCTGGCTCGTTTTTGGGCGGCTCTCGCTGGAAAAACCGTCCCGCCGGATCCGCGTATCACCCGATCCCGACAAAAGCGGGCGCGCGAAATGCTGCGCGTCCTCGACGGTCGGGCATCCGGAGCGACGTATCGTGCAATCGCCGACGCCGTCTTTCCCAAACATGATCACGACGCAGCCTCGTGGGTAGGCAGCGCAATCCGCGAGACGACCATTCGCCTGGCTAGAGACGGCGCGAAGCTCGTCCAGGGCGGCTATCGTTCGATCTTGCGTCGGCCACGCCGAGACCGCTGACCCCCCAAAGGGTGTCGAACTTATCTCCTTTACTTCGACATCGTGCCGACCGCCGCAATCGCGCCACCGTGACCGCAATCCGCCGCCTGTCCGAGGCAGGCGCCGCGAAACCACGGAGGTTCGATCATGGACGAAACGGCCGCCCCCATGCCGCCACGCTACCTCAGGACAGAGGAAGCCGCGCGCTTTCTCGGGCTGTCGGAGCGCACGCTCGAAAAGCACCGAACATATGGCACCGGACCGACCTACCGGAAGCTCGGTGGACGGGTGGTCTATTCGCTGACCGACCTGCAGGCGTGGGCCGATCGCGGCTTGGTGACCTCGACCTCGGATCCGCGTGGCGGCATCGTCGCTCCTGCGAAAGCTGCGGCCTCCCAAGGCCGCAACGCCGGCACTTCCGGCCTTCGCTGATCCGGTCTCCGTGATGTCGTCCCGCCATCAACGCAGCGACGAGAGAGCGCAACTCGACCTCTTCCGGGCGCTGCCCGGTGACTTGGCGCCTCGCGATGCGCAGGACCTGATGGCCTATCCATTCTTCTCGCTCGCCAAGTCGAAGCGGCTTGCGCCGATCGACTTCAAGGCCGGCTCGGTCAAGATCCGTGTCGAGGCAGTGCCCGAGCATGGCATGGCGACGATCTGGGACGCCGACATCCTCATCTGGGCCGCCTCACAGATCGTCGAGGCTCGCGACGTGGGGCTCCAGCCATCGCGGCTGATGGCCACGACCCCGTATGAAATCCTGAACTTCATCGGCCGCGGCGTATCGCTGCGGGATTACGATCGGCTCAAGGCCGCACTCGACCGACTGCAGTCGACGACCGTCGCGACCTCGATCCGCCAGCCGACAGAGCGTCGGATGCACCGGTTCTCCTGGATCAACGAGTGGAAGGAACGAGCCGACCAACGCGGCAGGCCGCTCGGCCTCGAACTCATCGTTCCCGACTGGTTTTACAGCGCAGTGCTCGACGACGCGCTGGTGCTCACCATCGACCGCAACTACTTCGGCCTGACCGGAGGGCTGGAGCGCTGGCTGTACCGCCTGGTGCGCAAGCACGGCGGCAAGCAGGAGTTCGGCTGGAGCTTCGACTTTCCGCACCTCCATGCAAAGTCGGGTAGCCTCTCGCCGCTCAAGCACTTTGCCTACGACCTCCGCGAGATCGTCCGCCGGCAGCCGCTCCCCGGGTATCAGCTCACCATCGAGCAGTGCGTCGGCGGTCCCGACATCCTGTCCTTCGCACCCACCGATCCCGACGCGCTTGGCATTCCGCGCCGCCGTCGCCGCTCGAAAACTCGCCCTGGGGATAAGCTGTGAATCGTCTCGTGCTATCGGGGACCGGCACTATCGTGCCATCGGGGACCGAAGTCTCGTGCTATCGGGGACCGGATTCGACGAATCCTCGCGCTGAATCAGCGACTTGCAAGCCCTGTAACTTATCTAACCTAGATTCCTACGGAATCTTTCTAACGCGACCGTGCTTTTCGGCCGCTGTGGACGAGTCCCCGATCGCCGGGAGACCGTCATGATCGTCGCGCTGCTCAACCAGAAGGGCGGCGTCGGGAAGACGACGCTCGCCCTGCACCTCGCCGGCGAATGGGCTCGCCGTGGACAGCGCGTGACGCTGATCGACGCCGACCCCCAGGGTTCGGCGCTCGACTGGTCGCAGCAGCGCAGCCGAGAGGGGTTGGAGCGACTGTTCGGTGTCGTCGGCCTGGCCCGCGACACGCTCCACCGCGAAGCGCCGGAGTTGGCCCGCGACGTTGACCATGTCGTCATCGACGGCCCGCCGCGCGTCGCTGGGCTGATGCGCTCGGCGCTGCTCGCGGCCGATCTCGTGCTCATTCCGGTGCAGCCGTCGCCGCTCGATGGCTGGGCCTCCGCCGAAATGCTCTCGCTGCTCGGGGAGGCACGCATCTACCGCCCGCAGCTCGCCGCCCGCTTCGTGCTGAACCGCTGCGCGGCTCGCACCGTGTTGGCGCGCGAGACCGCCGAAACGCTCGCGGATCACGACCCGCCCTTGCTCTCGACCACGATCGGCCAGCGCATCGTCTTCGCCGATGTCGTGCAGACCGGCCGGCTCGCCGCCGAGCAGGACGAGGATTGCCCTGGCGCGCGCGAGATCGCCGCGCTCGCGGCGGAAGTCGCGAGGATCGGCGCATGAGCGCGCGGTCCCCGAAACGCAGCTTCGCGGCGCGTCCGGTCGATCCGGAGAGCTGGATCAAGGCGCCCGAGCGCCACCACCCGCGCGCACAAGCCGGCGAGGACTTCTCGGCGCGACTGACGATCGACGTGACTGCGGATATGCGCGGCCGCATCAAGATTGCCGCCTTCCAGCGCGGTCAGACCGTCGCCGACATGCTGCGCGCGCTGTTCGAGCGCGAATTCCCACCCCCCTCAGGAGAAGGATCATGACCGGCCATGTCGCCGCGCCAATGCGCGTCGGCCGCGCCGCCATCGAGCTGCCGGCCGACACTCTCACCCAGGTCGAACTTACTTGGGTCGAGAAGCGAACGGAGCAATGGATACGGTTCGGTCGCGAGCTACGCGAACAGATCCTCGACCGGCGCCGACGCATCCTCTTCTTCCCTCCCGGAAGTATCTTTGCGCTGGTCCGATGGGCCGCAAATGAGCACGGGACCGTGCTCTCGCGCCTCGACATCCTGCGTGCTGTTGAGCCTGCTGCGCCGTGCCAGACGATGCCGACCGTCACGCCCGGCGCGGACATCCTCTTGCGCGTCGACGGCTGGCCGAAGGTGGAGCGCATGCTCCAAGCCATCGACGCGATCGAGGCGCGCGGCATCGACCCGATCGAGGTCTCGCCGGATCATTGGCGTCACGTCCACAACCGGCTGACTGTCGGCGAAGCGCCGCGCGCCTACGGCCTGCGACAGCACCAGGCCTTTCTCCTACGTCGGGAGATCGGCGCATGACCCGGCTCTCCTACGCCATCGTCACGACGGCGGCCGTATCGCTTCTCGGCCTCGCCTCGATCGCCTCATTCGCGCCGCGCCTCATCTGGAACGCTTCAGCCAGCACGCCGGTCGGCTTCTACACAATCGGCGATGTGGGCGCCCTCGACGTGACCGATCTGGTGGCGGTCGACGCGCCCGAGCCGCTCGCAACATTCCTGTCCGATGGCGACTACCTGCCACGCGGCGTGCCGCTCTTGAAGCGCGTCGCCGCGCTCCCGGGTCAACGGGTTTGCCGGACCGGGCTCGCCATCACGGTCGACGGCCTGCCGATCGGCGACGCCCTCGATCGCGATCGTCGCGGTCGCCCGCTCCCCGTTTGGCAGGGCTGCCGCTTGGTCGCGGCTGGAGAGTTGTTCCTGATGAACTGGCAGGTCCGCGACAGTCTCGACGGCCGCTACTTCGGCCCGCTTCCGGCCACCGCCGTGATCGGCCGGGCCACCCCTCTCTACACCGACGAGGACGGCGATGGCCGCTTCGTCTGGCGCGCGCCGACGCGGTGACGGCGCGCCCATGACCCTGTCCACCGCAATCTTAAGGAGACGAACAATGCCCGTGATCGGTCAATTCATGCGCGAGAATGATGGCTTCATCGGCCATCTGACGACACTTTCCCTGCACCAGGACATCATCATCGTCGCGGCCGAGCCATCCGAAGCTGAGAACGCGCCCGACTACCGCGTCCATGTGCTCGACACCATGAGCAACGAGACCGGCGCGGAGATCGGCGCGGGCTGGAAGCGCACCGGCGAGAAGGCCGGCGAATACGTCTCGCTGCAGCTTGACGATCCGACCTTCGAACATCCGATCCGCGCCAACCTGTTCCAGTCGGCCGACGACAAGTCCGCCTGGGCCCTGCACTGGAACCGCCCGCCAAAGCGCGGCGAGCTGGACTGAACGATGCCCGCCACACGCATCAAACCTGTCGTCGGAGGGAGGATCGCCCTCCGACGTGCAGCTCTCC
Source organism: Methylobacterium sp. CCH5-D2 (assembly GCF_001556475.1). Classification (NCBI taxonomy): domain Bacteria; kingdom Pseudomonadati; phylum Pseudomonadota; class Alphaproteobacteria; order Hyphomicrobiales; family Methylobacteriaceae; genus Methylobacterium; species Methylobacterium sp. CCH5-D2. Next base: position 39,407 of record NZ_LSIX01000898.1, read on the forward strand.
TTCTCCTTTCCGGCCTGGTCCTCGCCGGATCCGCCGCGAGCACTGCCTGCGCCCAGCAGGCGCAGGTCGAGCAGCCATCACGCAGCGATCCCTATGGCGCGTACATCGCAGAGGCGTCTCAGCGGTTTGGCGTTCCAGAAACGTGGATTCGTGCCGTCATGCGCGTCGAAAGCGCGGGCGATGTGCGCGCGATCTCGTCGGCCGGCGCAATGAGCCTGATGCAAATCATGCCCGCCACGTGGGAGGAGTTGCGCGTCCGGCATCGGCTCGGCGGCAACCCCTACGACCCCCGGGACAACATTCTGGCGGGTGCTGCATATCTGCGCGAGATGCACGACCGCTACGGATCGCCGGGGTTTTTGGCGGCGTACAACGCGGGTCCGGGCCGCTACGAAGAGTATCTCGCCGGCCGCCCATTGCCGGCCGAAACGCGCGCCTATGTCGCGACGCTCGCCCCCATCGTCGGGGGCGGTGAACTCACCGGCCCTGTCATGGTGGCGGCCGCCGATCCGCTAACTTGGACGAGAGCGCCGCTCTTCGTCGTACAGTCGGCCGGCAGAGAGGCTGCCGTGCCGTTGCAGTCTGACGGCAAGCCGGACACCGCCACGGCGGCGGCCCCGGTGCGCGATCAAGGCCCCGTGGCTTCGCCCACCGATGGCCTTTTCGTTACGCGCAGCGTTTCCGGGGGACCGCGATGACCGCGTTCGCACCCGTGCGTACCGTGGCGTGCCTTGGCGGGAGATGGGCAGTCTGCGGAGGGGGAGCAGTCAGCACAACCGAACGATGGCGAGATAAAAGCCGGCGATGTGCGGCTTGGTGCGGTCGTGTGTTTTCAGGGACTTATGGCGCATTTGCGCGAGGTGCGCCCAACTGGCGCAGCCTGCGCAATCGCCATTTTTCCAAGTGGTTCCTTCGCTTTGCGCGATGTGCGGAGCTTTGGCGATGAGCGGCGAGGACGATTTCCGCATCCGGCCTGGCCGCATCCGCTCGACACGCGCGCAACAGGCACGGCCCTTCATCGCTCAGGCACTTGCGGCCGCACAGCGGGCTGGCGGCCGCATCTCGCGCTCCGGCCAGATCACCACGAGCAATCGCTCGCGGTTCGGTCGCGGACAACGCGCGACAGTGCAGGCAAACCGGCTCCTGACCAGCCGGTCGCGCAACGTGGTTATCAAGACGCGCGTCGTGCGGCACACCGCTAAGGCCGCGCCGCTTAGCGCCCACCTCAGCTACCTCCGGCGCGAGGGTGTTACCCGGGACGGGGAGAAGGCCCAGCTGTTCGGTCCCGAGACCGGAGACGCCGATCCGAAGGCCTTCGCTGAGCGAACCCAGGACGACCGCCATCATTTCCGCTTCATCGTCTCACCGGAGGACGCAACGGAGATGTCCGACCTCAGGACATACGCCCGCGACCTGATGGGGCAGATGGAAAAGGACCTCGGCACCAAGCTCGATTGGGTCGGCGTCGATCATTGGAACACCGACAATCCCCATGTCCACATCATCCTGCGGGGACGTACCGACGACAGCCAGGACCTCGTAATCTCCCGCGACTACATCAAGGAAGGCATGCGCGCCCGCGCGCAAGACCTCGTCACCCAGGAACTGGGGCCCCGCACCGAGCAGGAGATCCGTCGTAACCTCGGACGTCAGGTCGAGGCGGAACGCTGGACCGATCTCGATCGGCAGATCTCCCGCGACAGCTATCGCACCGGCATCGTCGACCTCGCGCCACGTCCCGATCAGAAGCCTGACGAGTTCCACGCGTTGAAGGTCGGCAGGCTGCGCAAGCTGGAGACGCTTGATCTCGCCGATCAGGTCGGTCCCGGTCAGTGGGTTGTCTCGGAGACTGCGGAGAAGACGCTGCGCGCCCTCGGTGAACGCGGCGACATCATCAAGCGCATCCATCGTGGCCTGACCGAGCGCGGCATAGAGCGTGGCGCCGGAAGCTATGTGCTCGCGGGCGAAAGCATCGATGACCCTGTCATCGGGCGTCTGGTCGATCGCGGTCTCGACAACGAACTGAAGGGCACGGCCTACGCCGTAGTCGACGGCACCGACGGGCGAACCCATCATATTAAGCTCCCCGATCTCGACGCGGCTGCCGACAGCGCGCCGGGTTCGATCGTCGAGCTGCGCAAGTTTGACGACGTGCAGGGCCGCCGCCGTGTCGCACTCGCTGTTCGATCCGATCTCGATATCGAACAGCAGGTCCATGCGACCGGCGCCACCTGGCTCGACCGGCAGGCCATCGCCCGCGAACCGGTGGCTCTCGGTGGTGGCGGCTTTGGCGCGGAGGTGCGGCAGGCAATGGACCGACGCGCCGAGCATCTTATCCACCAAGGGCTCGCCGAACGGCAGACCCGTGGCGTCAGCTTCTCGCCCGGACTGATCGACTCGCTGCGCCAGCGCGAGGTCGAAGCGCTCGGCGAGAAGCTCGCGGCCGAAACCGGCCGGCCATTCACCAAGGCCGGAACGGGTGAGTATGTAGCGGGCACCTATCGGCAACGCTTTGCGCTCGCCTCGGGCCGCTTCGCCATGATCGACGACGGGCTCGGCTTCCAGCTCGTGCCCTGGACGCCGTCTCTCGAACGTCAACTCGGCCAGCACGTCTCCGGGGTCTCACGCGGGGGCGGCGGCGTCGACTGGAGCTTCGGCCGCAATCGCGGCCTCGGCATGTAGCCCCACCAAGAAAGGAGTGCCTGCCATGTCGGCGACGAAAATCCTCTGGGGGCAGATCCTCACCGTGTTCCTGATCGTCTTGATGACGACCTGGGGCGCCACGCAATGGACAGCCTACCGTCTCGGCTTCCAGCCCCAGCTCGGTCAGCCTTGGTTCGAACTGGCCGGATGGCCGATCTATTATCCCCCGGCCTTCTTCTGGTGGTGGTATTTCTACGACGCCTATGCGCCGCCGATCTTCGTCGAGGGCGCCTACATCGCCGCGTCGGGTGGCTTCATCTCCATCGCCGTCGCGATCGGCATGTCGGTATGGCGGGCGCGTGAAGCCAAGAATGTCGAGACCTATGGCTCGGCCCGCTGGGCACGACCGGAAGAGGTGAAGGCGGCAGGACTGCTCGGCCCCGACGGAGTCGTACTCGGCAGGCATGAGCGCGAGTATCTCCGCCATGACGGTCCGGAGCATGTGCTGTGCTTCGCGCCGACCCGTTCCGGCAAGGGCGTGGGCCTGGTGGTGCCTTCGCTCCTGACCTGGCCGGGGTCGGCGATCGTCCACGACATCAAGGGCGAGAACTGGACGCTCACCGCCGGCTATCGCGCACGGCATGGCCGCGTGCTGCTCTTCGATCCGACGAACGCGAAGTCGGCGGCCTACAACCCACTGCTCGAAGTGCGCCGCGGCGAATGGGAAGTCCGCGACGTGCAGAACATCGCAGACATTCTCGTCGACCCGGAAGGCTCGCTCGAAAAGCGAAATCACTGGGAGAAGACATCGCACGCGCTTCTGGTCGGCGCGATCCTGCATGTCCTGTACGCAGAGGCCGACAAGACGTTGGCCGGCGTCGCCGCCTTCCTCTCCGATCCGAAGCGCCCGATCGAGTCGACGCTCGCGGCGATGATGAAGACCGCCCATCTCGGCGAGGCCGGTCCACATCCGGTGATTGCCAGCGCCGCCCGCGAGCTGCTCAACAAGTCCGATAACGAGCGCTCCGGGGTGTTGTCGACAGCGATGTCGTTCCTCGGCCTGTATCGCGATCCCGTGGTCGCGGCAGTTACCCGTCGGTGCGACTGGCGCATCGCCGACATGGTCGGCGGCAAGTATCCGACCACGCTCTACCTCGTGGTGCCGCCATCTGACATAAACCGGACCAAGCCGCTGATCCGCCTGATCCTTAATCAGGTCGGCCGCCGTCTGACCGAGGACCTCCAGGCGAAAGGCAATCGCCATCGGCTGCTGCTCATGCTCGACGAGTTTCCTGCGCTTGGGCGCTTGGACTTTTTCGAGAGCGCGCTCGCCTTCATGGCGGGTTACGGTCTGAAGGCGTTCCTCATCGCGCAATCGCTGAACCAAATCGAGAAAGCCTACGGTCCGAACAACTCGATCCTCGATAACTGCCATGTGCGCGTCAGCTTCGCCACCAACGACGAGCGAACTGCGAAGCGCGTTTCGGATGCGCTTGGCACCGCGACCGAAATGAAGGCCATGAAGAACTATGCCGGCCACCGGCTATCGCCCTGGCTCGGCCACCTGATGGTGTCGCGCTCGGAGACTGCACGGCAATTGCTCACGCCGGGCGAGATCATGCAGCTCCCGCCGTCAGACGAGATCGTCATGGTCGCCGGCATCCCGCCTATCCGCGCAAAGAAGGCACGCTATTACGAGGATCGTCGGCTTCAGGAGCGCATCCTTACGCCTCCCGCACTCACGAAGCCCGCAAGCGCTCGAGCCGACGATTGGAGCGCGCTCGCCATACCGGAACCTCCCGTGCTGAGTGCGCCAGCTACGGCAGATAACCTAGCCGACGACGACCCGACGGACTCCGAGCAACGGCATCAGCCTGAACTGAGCCGCATGAAAACCGTCGAACGCAAGGCGATCGTCGACAACGAATTCGAGATCGATCCTCGCGACGACGTCGATGAGGATGCTGCGCGCCTCAGCCGCATGACGCAGACCATGCGCCAGGTCGCTCGGCAGGCATCGCTCGATCCTGGCGATGGCATCGATCTGTAGGAGGCGGGGGTGACCAAACCTTTGAAGAAGCAGCGGCTGTCGGTCTATCTCGACCCGGACGTCATGAAGGCGCTCGCAGCCCATGCTGCCCGGCGCGATCTGTCCCTGTCACTGGTAGCCGAGGCCGGTATCGCTTCATTCCTCTCGCCGGACGCTGCCGAGCGTCAGGAGGCCGCGACGACGAAGCGGCTTGACCAGCTCGACCGACGCATGGCGCGCATGGAGCGCGATCTGGGAATATCGGTCGAGACGCTCGCCGTGTTCATCCGCTTCTGGCTGACCTCCAACCCGCCGTTGCCGGAGCCGGCGCAGGTCGCGGCTCGCGCCAAAGCGTCGGAGCGCTACGAAGCCTTCGTGACCGCGCTCGGCAGACGACTCGCGCAAGGTCCGAAGCTCAGGCAGGAAATCGCGGAAGACATCCCCGCGCGCGACGCGGAATAATCACTGTTTGACGTATCACAAGTATTCGACCGTTCCGCCGTTTCCCTGTCTTTGTACGCCACAGTACGACGGCCACATGATGGTTGTTGTCACGCCATGATTTCTGCCTCTTCTACTCATCCCCGATCCAGGGGCGCCCGCGGCGGTCCCGCAAAAGAACGGGGACGACGTGACGGCAGCTCACCAGAAATCGGAGGCGATCCTTCGCGGTGCTCGGATGCTGCGCACTGCGCTCGGCCCGGCGATCGCCACGTTTCTGGAAGACCCCGCGATCGTCGAGGTGATGCTCAACCCCGACGGGCGGCTCTGGGTCGACCGGTTGTCGGAAGGTCTCTCCGACACCGGTGAACGCCTATCTCCAGCCGACGGCGAACGCATCGTTCGACTTGTCGCACATCACGTCGGGGCCGAGGTTCATGCCGGGGCGCCCCGCGTCTCCGCCGAACTGCCTGAAACAGGGGAGCGGTTTGAGGGCCTTCTGCCGCCGGTGGTGTCAGCGCCGGCTTTCGCGATCCGGAAGCCAGCCGTCGCCGTGTTCACGCTCGATGACTATGTCGCGGCTGGCATCATGCTGTCCGACCAAGCCGAAACGCTGCGTCAGGCCGTTCTTCATAGGCGGAACATCCTCGTCGCCGGCGGCACCTCCACCGGTAAGACCACGCTCACGAACGCCCTGTTAGCGGAGGTATCGAAGACATCCGATCGCGTCGTGTTGATCGAGGACACCCGTGAACTGCAATGCGCCGCGCCAAACCTGGTCGCAATGCGCACGAAGGACGGCGTCGCTTCTCTCTCCGATCTTGTCCGTTCCTCGCTGCGTCTTCGTCCCGACCGCATCCCGATCGGCGAAGTGCGCGGTGCAGAGGCGCTCGATCTGCTGAAGGCCTGGGGCACCGGCCATCCCGGCGGCGTCGGCACGATCCACGCCGGCACCGCTATCGGCGCTCTTCGCCGGATGGAGCAACTCATCCAGGAAGCCGTCGTCACGGTTCCGCGCGCGCTGATCGCCGAGACCATTGATCTGGTTGCGGTGCTCTCCGGCCGCGGCTCCTCGCGCCGCCTGACCGAGCTTGCCCGCGTCGAAGGCATGGGCCCCGACGGTGACTACTGCGTCACTCCAACAATTCCGTCCATCTCAGGAGACAGGTAATGATCAAGCATGCCCTGCGCATCCGCCGTCACATCGCCACGGCGGCTTCCGTCACTTTCATTTCCATAGCCCTCGCACCTGCCGCTCATGCGTCCGGTTCGTCGATGCCATGGGAAGCTCCTCTGCAGTCGATCCTCGAATCGATCGAGGGCCCGGTCGCAAAGATCATCGCGGTGATGATCATCATCATCACCGGCCTGACTCTCGCCTTCGGCGACACGTCGGGCGGAGCGCGCCGCCTGATCCAGATCGTGTTCGGCCTGTCGATCGCCTTCGCCGCGTCGAGCTTCTTCCTGTCGTTCTTCTCGTTCGGCGGCGGGGCGCTTGTCTGATGGCCGTTGGAGCGGATCATAGCGCGGACGTGCCGGGCTTTTCCGTGCCGGTTCATCGTGCGCTGACCGAGCACATCCTGCTCGGCGGTGCGCCGCGCTCGCTCGCGATCCTCAATGGCACCCTGGCCGCCGCGCTTGGCTTGGGCCTTCGCCTTTGGCTGGTCGGGCTGGCGCTATGGGCAGTCGGCCACTTCGCCGCCGTCTGGGCGGCCAAACGTGATGCGCAATTTGTCGACGTCGTGCGCAAACATCTGCGCATCCCCGGCCACTTGGCGACTTGAGGAGCCGGGCAGTGATGAACCTATCCGAATACCGCAATCGGAATACCCGGCTTGCCGACTTCCTACCCTGGGCGGCGCTCGCCGGCGAAGGCGTCGTCCTCAACAAAGACGGCAGTCTGCAGCGTTCGGCCCGCTTTCGCGGTCCTGACCTCGACAGCGCAGTGCCAGCCGAGCTCGTCGCCGTCGCTGGCCGGCTGAACAACGCCTTCCGTCGCCTCGGTTCCGGCTGGGCCATATTCGTCGAAGCGCAGCGCCATGGCGCGGTGTCATATCCGGCAAGCACATTTGCCGACAGCGCTTCGGCGCTTGTCGATGCCGAGCGCAAGGCAGACTTTGAAGAAGCCGGCGCCCATTTCGAGTCCAGCTACTTCCTCACATTCCTTTATCTACCGCCGGCCGAGGATGCCGCCCGTGCCGAGACCTGGCTCTACGAGGGTCGGGACCATGCCGGCGTCGATGCGCGCGAAGTGCTCCGAAGTTTTGTCGATCGCACCGACCGTATCCTCAACCTGATAGACGCCTTCATGCCGGAGTGCGTATGGCTCGATGACGCCGAAACGCTCACCTACCTGCATTCGACGATCTCGACGAAGCGCCATCGCGTCCGCGTGCCCGAAACGCCGATGTACCTCGACGCTTTGCTCGCCGATCAGCCGCTTACCGGCGGGCTGGAGCCCCGGCTTGGAGATGCGCACGTACGCATCCTCACTATCGTCGGCTTCCCGACCGCGACGACGCCCGGCATCCTCGACGAGCTGAACCGGCTCGCCTTTCCCTATCGCTGGTCGACCCGAGCGATCCTGCTCGACAAGACCGACGCGACCAAGCTGCTGACGAAGATCAGGCGGCAGTGGTTCGCAAAGCGCAAGTCGATCGCCGCCATTCTCAAAGAGGTGATGACCAACGAGGCATCGGCGCTCGTTGACACTGACGCAGCCAACAAGGCCGCTGACGCTGATATGGCGCTGCAGGAACTGGGCGCCGACTATGCCGGCCAAGCCTACGTGACCGCGACCATCACCGTCTGGGACGATGATCCCCGCGTCGCGGCCGAGAAGCTCCGGCTTGTGGAAAAGGTCATTCAGGGCCGCGACTTCACGGCGATGACTGAGACCATCAATGCTGTCGACGCCTGGCTGGGCTCACTCCCCGGGCATGTCTACGCCAACATCCGCCAGCCGCCCATCAGCACATTGAATCTCGCTCACATGATCCCGCTGTCAGCGGTGTGGGCGGGACCGGAACGGGACGAGCACTTCGATGCACCCCCACTGCTTTACGGCAGAACGGAGGGCTCGACCCCGTTCCGGCTTTCCATCCACGTCGGCGATGTCGGTCATACGCTGATCGTCGGGCCGACCGGCGCCGGTAAATCGGTGCTTCTCGCACTCATGGCGCTCCAGTTCCGCCGCTATGCACAATCTCAGGTCTTCGCCTTCGACTTCGGCGGATCGATCCGCGCCGCGGCGCTCGCCATGCAGGGCGACTGGCATGATCTCGGCGGCGGTTTGACCGAGGGTTCCGAGGAGAGTGTGTCGCTCCAGCCGCTCGCCCGCATCGACGACGTCGCCGAGCGCGCCTGGGCCTCCGACTGGCTGATCGCGATCCTCTCCCGAGAGAGCGTGCCGGTCACGCCCGAGGTCAAGGAGCATCTGTGGTCGGCGCTTTCGTCGTTGGCGTCAGCGCCGGTCGCCGAGCGCACGTTGACCGGGCTGTCGGTACTTCTCCAGTCCAATGACCTGAAACAGGCGCTGCGACCCTACTGCGTCGGCGGCCCCTATGGCCGGCTGTTGGACGCTGAGGCCGAGCATCTCGGCGAGGCGCATGTCCAGGCTTTCGAGACCGAAGGTCTGATCGGCACCGGTGCAGCGGCAGCGGTGCTCGCCTATCTCTTCCATCGCATCGAGGACCGCCTCGACGGCCGGCCGACACTCCTGATCGTGGATGAAGGTTGGCTCGCCCTCGACGACGACGGCTTCGCCGGACAACTCCGCGAATGGCTGAAGACGCTGCGCAAGAAAAACGCCAGCGTCATCTTCGCCACCCAGTCGCTCTCCGACATCGACGGCTCTGCGATAGCGCCGGCGATTATCGAGAGCTGCCAAACGCGCATCCTCCTGCCGAACGAGCGCGCGGTCGAGCCGCAGATCACCGCGATTTACCGCCGCTTCGGTCTCAACGACCGGCAGATCGAAATCCTCGCGCGGGCAACGCCCAAGCGAGACTATTACTGCCAGTCGCGACGGGGCAATCGCCTGTTCGAGCTGGGCCTGTCGGATGTGGCGCTGGCGCTGTGCGCAGCCTCATCCAAACAGCATCAAGCGATGATCGCCGATGTCCACGCCCGAAGCGGCACCGAGGGGTTCCTCGCCGAGTGGCTGGCGGCCAACCGACTCGACTGGGCTGCCGACCTGATCACCGACCTCACCAACGTCAATCAACAAGACCCGGAGGCACGTCCATGACACGTCTGATTCAAACCCACAGTCGCGCACTGCGCGTGACGGCCGCACTCCTCGCGGTCCCGCTCGCACTTTCACCGGTCCTCAGCACCCCGGCTGCCGCTCAGTGGATCGTCTACGACCCAACGAACTATGCCCAGAACGTCCTCACTGCGGCGCGGACCCTCCAGCAGGTGAATCAGCAGATCACTCAGCTTCAGAACGAAGCTCAGATGCTGATCAATCAGGCGCGCAATCTTGCCAGCCTCCCGCACTCTTCGCTTCAGCAGCTTCAACAGTCGGTTCAGCGGACGCAACAGCTTCTGAGCGAGGCGCAGGGGATAGCCCTTAACGTCCAACAGATCGACCGAGCATTCCAGACCACCTATGGCAATGCCTCGATGTCCGCCTCGGATCAGGCGCTCGTCACACAGGCGCGGGAGCGCTGGCAGAACACTGTCGGTGGTCTGCAGGACGCTATGCGGGTCCAGGCGGGTGTTGTCGGCAACATCGACACCAACCGTACGGAGATGTCAGCGCTTATCGGCCAAAGCCAGGGCGCGACGGGGGCGTTGCAGGCGACGCAGGCCGGCAATCAACTGCTCGCACTGCAGGCCCAACAGCTCGCCGACCTCACCGCCGTCGTCGCCGCTAACGGGCGCGCTCAGAGCCTATCCGAAGCCGAGCGCGCCGCAGCGGCGGAACAGGGTCGTGAGCAGCGCCGTCGCTTTCTCACGCCCGGCAGCGGCTACCAGCCGGGCAATGCGCGCATGTTCCCGAACGGCAATTGAGGGGACCGACCGTGGACGGCAAATTGGTCGCTCGGATGGGCGCCGTGATTTTCGTCGCGGTTGCGGTCACCGCGACCGCGATCGAGATGTCCCGGAAAGAGGAAGTGCCTGAGGCTTGGTCGTCCGGACGAACGCCTCAAGAAACTGCGGATCCCCTGCGCGACGCGCTCATCCGCTGCCAGGCACTCGGTGAAGAAGGTCCGCGAGACCCCGCCTGCCGCCGGGCCTGGGCCGAGAACCGACACCGCTTTCTCGCGCCCGGTTCTCGTCCCGTCGAGCGCTTGCCGGACGTAGCATCACCCATCGGTGACGTCTTCAGCCCTCAACCACGAGGGACAGACGCGCAAGATCACGCGCCGACCGCGCCGAGCACGCCACAGATCAACGAAGCGCGATAGCATCATGGGCAACACCGGCGTCATCGACCACTTCCTCGAGGTCTTCACTCGCTACATCGACAGCGGGTTCGGCCTGCTTAGCGGAGAGGTCGCCTTCATCGCCACGACCCTGATCGTCATCGACGTGACGCTCGCGGCACTGTTCTGGAGCTGGGGCGCCGACGACGACATCATGGCGCGGCTGGTGAAGAAAACGCTCTTCGTCGGCGTCTTCGCCTACATCATCGGCAACTGGAACAACCTCGCACGTATCGTCTTCGAGAGCTTCGCCGGTCTCGGGCTGAAGGCGAGTGGCACCGGATTTTCAACTGCGGACCTCATGCGCCCGGGAAGAGTCGCGCAGACCGGCCTAGACGCCGGTCGACCATTGCTCGACTCCATCTCCAGCCTGATGGGCTACTGGTCGTTCTTCGAGAACTTCATCCAGATTGCCTGCATGTTTCTTGCCTGGGCGCTGGTCCTGCTCGCCTTCTTCATTCTCGCCATCCAGCTGTTCGTCACCCTCATTGAATTCAAGCTGACGACGCTCGCCGGCTTCGTCCTGATCCCGTTCGGCCTGTTCGGCAAATCCGCGTTTATGGCCGAGCGCGTGCTCGGCAACGTCATCTCCTCCGGCATCAAGGTTCTGGTCCTCGCTGTCATCATCGGCATCGGGTCAACGCTCTTCTCAGAGTTCACTTCCGGTTTTGGCGGGCAGAATCCGTCGATCGACGAAGCCATGGCGATCGTGCTGGCCGCGTTGTCACTTCTCGGCCTCGGCATTTTTGGTCCCGGAATCGCCACCGGGCTCGTTTCTGGCGGCCCGCAGCTCAGTGCAGGCGCGGCGATAGGAACCGGCCTCGCAGCGGGCGGCGTGGTCGCTCTTGGCGCCGGCGCCGTCGGTGCAGCAGCCTCCGGCGGCGCGGCCTTGGCAGGCGGTGCGGCAGCCGCAGCTCGTGGTGGCGCCGCCATCGCGGGTGGAGCGTCCACAGCCTACAGCCTTGGCGCAGCCGGACAGTCCGGCGCGGCCGGGGTGGCCTCCGGCCTCGGAGGCGTTGCGCGTGCAGGCGGCAGCGCGGCTGTCTCACCTCTGCGCCGTGCCGCATCGCGCGCTGCCGACACAATGAGGTCAAGCTTCAACGCAGGCGGCAAAGCGGCGTTCGAAGCGACAGGCGGAACGTCCACCATGGGCTCGATAGGGGGTGATGCCGCCAGCGATGGCGCGGCGCCTGCGAGCGCTGGCGGGCCGCCGGCTTGGGCGCAGAGAATGCGCCGGTCCCAGCAAATGACTCACGCCGCCCAGGCCACGGCTCATGCCGTCCGCTCTGGCGACGCCCATGGCGGCGGTTCCTCGGTAAATCTGACTCAAGGCGACCGCTAATGTTCAAACGACCATCCACTCACTACGGCAAGGCACCCGAGCCGGAGACGCCGTATCAACGTGCTGCCCAAGTCTGGGACGATCGGATCGGGGCCTCCAGGATCCAGGCGAAAAACTGGCGGCTGATGGCTTTCGGCTCGCTGATCCTTACGGCGGGGTTCGCCACCGCCCTCGTCGTGCAATCAGCTCGCGGGACCGTCGTGCCGTGGGTCGTGCAGGTCGATCGACTGGGTCAGTCCCAGGCGGTCGCACCCGCCGAGGCCGACTTCCGGCCCACCGATCCACAAATCGCCTTTCATCTCGCGCGCTTCATCGAACAGGTTCGCAGCATCCCGGCGGACGCGATCATCGTGCGCCAGAACTGGCTACGGGCGTACGACTTCACCACTGATCGCGGCGCCATGGCGCTCAACGACTATGCTCGCTCGAACGACCCGTTCACGCGGGTCGGCCGACAGCAGGTTGCTGTCGATGTCTCAAGCGTCATCCGCGCCTCGCCCGACAGCTTCCGCGTCGCCTGGGTCGAGCGCCGCTATGAGAACGGCCAGCTCGCCGAGACCACGCGCTGGACCGCGATCCTGACGATCGTCGTGCAGGTCCCCCGCAACGCCGATCGGCTGAGGGCAAACCCGCTCGGCATCTATGTCAACGCCATCAATTGGTCACGGGAGCTTGGGCAATGAAGCCGTCTTTCCGTAAAGCCGGAAACCCGGCTTCACACGCACTTGTAATCCCGGCTCTCCGCAGAGCCGCAATCCCGATGGTCCTGCTGGCGACAACTGCGCTCGCGGGCTGCGCCACCACGAACCCACCGCCCGAGATCTCCTACGACAACGCGGCTCCCGCCGTGCAGACCGTCGATCCGCCAGCGCCCGTCACCGTGGTCGAACTGCCGCGGCCGCTGCCGCTACCCGGCCAGTTGCAGCGTGTGCCGGAGACGCGACGCGCGCCCGAGCCCGCCAACCCAACGGCGCGCGTCAACCAGGCTAATGAGGCGGCCCGCGTCCAGCCGGTGCGCGACGGCTTCATCAACTCCATGCAGGTCTATCCCTGGACGCAAGGCGCGCTCTATCAGGTATATACCGCTGTCGGTCAGATCACCGACATCGCGCTTCAGCCCGGCGAACAGCTCGTCGGCGCAGGCCCTGTTGCGGCCGGGGACACGGTGCGCTGGATCATCGGCGACACCGAGAGCGGATCGGGCGCGACGCGCCAGATCCACATCCTCGTGAAGCCCACACGGGCCGACCTGATGACGAACCTGGTCATCAACACCAACATGCGCACCTATCACATGGAGTTGCGGTCGACAGAGCGAACCTACATGGCTTCAGTGTCCTGGCAGTATCCGCAGGATCAACTCATCGCGCTGCGCCGGCAGAATTCCGACGCGCAGGCCGCTCAACCGGTTGCGAGCGGTGTCGATCTCGCGAACGTCAATTTCCGCTATGCCATCGAGGGTGACCGCGCTCCTTGGCGCCCACTGCGCGCCTTCGACGACGGTCGCCAGGTCTTCATCGAGTTTCCGCGAGGCATTGGTCAGGGCGAGATGCCGCCGCTCTTCGTCGTCGGGCCCGAGGGCAACACCTCAGAACTGGTGAACTACCGCGTTCGCGGCCACCACATGATCGTCGATCGACTCTTCGCGGCGGCGGAACTGCGGTTCGGTTCCGGTCGCGAGCAGAAGCGCGTCAGGATCGTCCGAACCGACGGGAGGCCCACCTCGTGAGCGCGAACTCGCCCCCAAATGAGGAAGTGCCAGACGATGATGCACAGCCCCTGACCGGCGAGCCGGTCTTGCCAGCGCCGATGCGTCTGCGCGCCGAACCGCCCCGCGTCACTCGACTATCGCGCAAGGTCCTCGCCGGCCTTGGTCTTGTCGCCAGCGTCGGCCTTGGTGGTGCACTGCTCTACGCGCTCCAGACGCGCGACGCCGGTCGGCCCAACGACGAACTCTATTCGACCGAGAATCGCTCGACGGCTGACGGCTTGGCCGGCCTGCCGCGAGATTACAGTGGCGTGCCCCAACTCGGTCCGCCCCTTCCCGGTGACCTCGGCCGACCGATCCTCAGCACCCAGGATCGCGGACAGCCGGTGCCCGCTCCCGTTATCGCCACGCCCAACCCCGGTATCAGCGCGGAAGAGCAGCGCCGCCTTCAGGAGATCGAGACCGCGCGGACCAGCCGCCTCTTCTCCGGATCGGACAGCCGGGGCGCTCCCGCTGCAGCGGGAGCTGCCCCAGCACTCCCGCACGCTCCGGATTTGGCGAGCCTCGGCCTCGCGCCTCCGCCGGCCACACCCTCCGCGCAGGAGCGTCAGAACGCTTTCCTGAACGCAGCGACCGATCGACGGACGGTGTCGCCCGATCGCGTCGTTGCTCCAGCGTCGCCAAATGTACTTCAGGCCGGCGCAGTTATCGCGGCAGCTCTTATAACCGGCATCCGATCCGACCTCCCGGGCCAGATCACCGCTCAGGTGACCGAAAACATCTACGACAGCCCGACAGGGCGCATTCTGCTCGTGCCACAAGGCACGCGCATTATCGGCCAGTACGATAACAATGTGCAATTCGGTCAAAGCCGCGTCCTGCTAGTCTGGAATCGACTGATCTTCCCAAATGGCCGTTCGATAGTGCTCGAGCGCCAGCCCGGCGCAGACGTCGAAGGCTATGCCGGCCTGCAGGATGGCGTCGATTACCACTGGTGGGATCTTGCCAAGGCCGCCGGTCTCTCGACTCTTCTCGGAGTCGGCGCCGAGCTCGCCGCCGACAATGACGACCGTCTCATCCAGGCGATCCGGAATGGCGGTCAAGACACGATCAACGATGCCGGTCAGCAGATCGTCAGACGGCAGCTCAACGTGGCTCCAACATTGACGATCCGGCCGGGATTTCCTGTCCGTGTCGTCGTGACCCGTGATCTCGTTCTCGAACCTTATGGGGGCTGATGATGTCGAAGCTCAAGCTAGGTCCCATCGCCGACGAGAAGCCGATCAAGGTTCAGGTGGAGCTGCCGGCGGCTCTCCACCAAGACCTTTCCGACTACGCGGATTTGTTAGGGCGCGAACAAGGTATGCCTGCTGTCGAGCCCGCGCGGTTGATCGTACCGATGTTGCAGCGGTTCATCGCAACCGATCGAGGGTTCTCGAAGGCTAGGCGTACGAAGACCCAGAACGCCTCCGATTAGCTGGCGCTGCTCCGCGTGAAGGCTGGCAGGACATTGAAGCACTTCAGCAGCAGCGGCAGAGCCGGATTGTCGTTATCGCTCGACGAAATCATAGACGCCGTCGGCGCCCGCGCGGGTGTGAGCGGAACCAATGCAATATCAGGCCGATCCACGACGCTCGTTATCGTCAGCCCGAAGCCTTGCTCGACCATGGTCAGAAGTGTTTCCCTGCTGACCTGCTGGATAGACAGTTGGATCGCCTCTTCGGCAGCGCCCAGCATCCGCCGGAGAATAGCTGCGAGTTCGCGCCCGGCACCATCGGAGCGGACAAGAAAGACTTCGTTGCAAATGTCCTCCCAGGCGAGCCGCGGTCGCGACGCGAGTTGGTGTATGGGTGATAGGGCAACGAAGAGGTCGGGTTCGCACAACCGTCGAATCTGAAACGGAGGGCCCTTCGTTGCGGCCAGGCTGATCGCCGCGTCTAGCAGCCCGCGCTCCACGCCGAGGGTGTTCTGCTCTGACGTGCCTTCTTCGAGCTTCACCTCGATCGTCGGGTGTCGCTGTCTAAAGGTCGCCAAGAGGTCGATTATGGGACATGCCGGAAACGCCTCGAGCATCCCGAACCTGACTAGTCCAGTCGTAAGTTTACGGACCGATCGCATCTCAGTGGCGGCCTCGCGAAGATACCTCGCCCCGACCGCAGCTTGCTGCAGAAATCGCTCTCCTTCCGGCGTCAATCCAGCGCCCGATCGCGTGCGCTTGAACAGGGAAACGCCAAGCTGCCGTTCGAGCATCTGAACGCGGCGGCTGACCGTTGATTGCGATATTGAAAGGCGATCCGCCGCCCTGCGGAAACTACCCGCTTCGGCGACATGGATAGCATACTTAAGGTATCGAAGATCGAGCGTCAGATCAGGCATGACGCGCATTCCCGGTTCCCGGCTTCCGTTCACACGAGCAGCGCGCGATGCTCCAAAGCCTTTGCTGGAGGCCCCGCGTTTCGATCTCAGATGGGGAATCCAAGCCGAGCCCATCAGTGAGCATGACCATCTCCGAATCCGTGATAGATGTATGCGCCGGTCATACATATTCGAGCGCTTGATGTCTATGCGTGGCGCATATATTCTTCCCGGATGGAGCCCGAGGCCGCCAAATATCATTTTGGTGCACTTGCGCTCGCGGTAGCTGACAGCATCGCGAGCGCATCAGCCTCGCTTTCGCCGAGCGGCCCCGCGGCTGCATTGATGGTTTTCCTTAGCTTCGAGCCGGGATTACCTATCAGTGTCCTTGCGAGCCGGATCCGGCTTTCGCATGCGGGAACAGTCCGATTGATCGATAGGCTCGAATCCGATCACCTGGTGGAAAGGCGGCGACACACGGCGGACAAGAGGGCGCGCTTTATCCACTTGACCAATGCAGGTGTGAAAATGACCGGCGCTCTGCTCAGAGCGCGCGAACAAGTGATTGCAGCGTGTGTCTCGCCGCTGTCGCCGGCTGACCTGAACAAACTAGGCCGATTGTCCGAGCGGCTCCTTATCGCAAACGGTTACGAGAAATCTGGTGTCGAGACTATGTGGCCCGTGGTTGGCTACCGGGGACAGACACCGGCTGAAAATGCATCTCAGCCCGCCCGCCAGCTGCGCCGGCGCCCTTCGCACAAGGGCTGACGAGAAACCGAGGCAGGCTTGATATCTTTGGCATCGATCGCGTTCGACTTTCTCATATGCATACTGGCCTTCTGGTTCGGGTATTCTGCGAACCGAGGCGGCACGTGCTTGGTCGTAGCGGCTCATGAGTTGCAGCAACGGCGCCGACCAAGAATGTTCGTCGGATTTGTTGCGGCGTCTGCGGCTGCTGGCCTTATTGCGATACCGCTCGCCTGGGCGGGGACGCTGAACGCGACCCTCCCACTCTCGACGAGCGTCAACGGCCTCCTCATCATCGGCGCCATCGCCTTCGGCCTCGGCGCGCTCATAAATGACACCTGCCTGCTAGGTTCACTGGCACGGTTAGGGGATGGAGAGATGCGGTTGCTTGCCCTTCCTGCCGGACTGGCAATCGGCATCTTGGCCGCTGATTTCGGCCGGTTTGGCGCCGTCGCGACATGGCCAAGTTCCATCGCTAGGCCGAGTGTCCCTGGGGCCGCGACGCTTCTTGCCTTAGCCGTCGTGCTCGCGCTGGCGGTGATCTTCGTATCGCGGAAGACCCCACCGCGAAGAAGGCAGAGCTGGGCATTTGGCGCTTCAATGATCGGCCTCGGTATCACTGGTGGGCTTCTCTACGCGCTTTCGCCAGCATGGACATTCGCTGACCTTATCCAACGCGGCCTTCCTCTTCGAATGTCGCCAACAGGCGAGGACGCACTGGTTGCGGTCATTGCCTCAGTTGCGGGAGCCATCACGGCATCCGTGCGCCAGGGTCGCTTGCGTCTCCAGCGGCCGACGGCCGCCGGCATCCTGCGGTCGATCGCCGGCGGCGCGTTGATGGGAATAGGCATCGGCCTGATACCCGGTGGCAACGACGCTTTAATCCTTGCCGCAATGCCTACGCTTTCTCCGGGCGGCATAGTCGCCTACCT
The DNA here is from genome assembly GCF_001556475.1 of Methylobacterium sp. CCH5-D2. NCBI lineage: Bacteria > Pseudomonadati > Pseudomonadota > Alphaproteobacteria > Hyphomicrobiales > Methylobacteriaceae > Methylobacterium > Methylobacterium sp. CCH5-D2. The sequence continues at coordinate 57,036 of NZ_LSIX01000898.1, forward strand.
TGTGATGACGACCACGATCGTTTTCGGATTCGAAGCGCGTGACAGACTGGCCAGGAACGGCGCGTCAGGCCAGGGGAAAAAGTAGACGGTCCGGCGTCGTTGGTGACACCTTTGAGTACCGGCTCCGCAGGTCGTACGCCTTTCGTGGACCAATGACCCCTATAACTGTCTCGAAAGATCCTGCGTCGAGAATTCGGTAAAAAGCGTGATAGGCGTCGTCACCGCAGAAGTGGGTGTCTGTTGCCTCGTACCCCCAATTCTTGCGCGAGAATGCAAGGTTGAGAAACAGCTTCCCGGTGTTCGGTCCGTCTGCGAACTGAACGTCTACTCGGTGGCCGACCGCGCAGTACCGATATTGCCGAGACGCTGAGAGTTCGCGGCCATCCCGAAGCCGAAGTATCCCGCTTTCTCGATAGGTGAGCGCGGATTCACCTGTCGAAGCGAAATCCGCGTCGCCAATCAGTTGTTCGCCCGTCGGATCGACGTTGCGACGAAGCGCCCACTCTCCACGGAGCGTGTCCAAGACCATCGTGCCTATGTTCACGACCGATCGATGGTCATCGGCCCAAGGCGCTCATTTTTGGGTTGGACCGACGCAAGCAGCAGCACAAGTGATGCCGCCAGCAAAACTGCGTCCTTCAGCAGAAACTGGCCAGGAGCGGCGGATATCGCAGGAAAGCCTCCGGCAGTCGGCTCCCCGACCCCAGGCGTCGTAAAAAAGAAGGTCAGGGTGATGAAGTAGGTCGCCGCCGACATAAGCGCGCCAAGCGCTGAGAAGGATGGGCGGAAAGCCCCTAAGGCCAGCACGACTGCGGTCGACAGCTCGATGACGCCGACAAAGTAACTTTGGCCCTGTACCCCGAACATACCCAGCCAACTCATGATCGGACTATGGCCGATGAAAGGGGCGATGCCATCGGCCTCGTAAGCCGTGAATTTCATCGCGCCGAACCAAGAGAAAACGATCACGAGCGCCCATCTCAACAGCGCCAGTTCCTTCCGACTGCGCTCGGGCACAAGCAATTCATACCGATCGAAAATACTCATATCGAACTCCTCAAAAGGGGATGATCGTCAGGGCGTCACGGACGATGGTGGCCGACTGGGCAATCGGCACACCGGGCCTGATCGCACAGACGACAGATTGCCAAGCCGCCGTGGAGGTCCGAGAACAGCGACGACAGGATGTTGTCCGCGGCCCGCTCCAGCACGACGCGATCGTCAGCCGACACTTTGCTCAGCAGCTCGGACACCGCCGCGTTCCGCAGACCTAGCAGCTTGGTCCGCTCCACCTGACCACGCGAGGTCAGCGAGACATGAACTACCCGGCGGTCAGAGGGCGATAACGATTTCGCCACCAGGCCTTGCTCGCCTAGCCTCTCGACGACGCGAACTGCACCTGCATGCGAAAGCCGGAGAGTTTGCCGTACCTGGCCGATCGACATTCCTGGCGCGTGACCGATCGCGATCAACGCCGCGGCCGTCTCGCCCCCCGCATTGAATGCTTCAGCGATCGCCAAGCGCACGCGGTCAGACACCGCTTGAGACAGCGCGCCAAAGATGTTGATCAAGCGATCCGAGGGGTCATCCATCGCCGCGACTCACGCAATATATGCGTCGCGCATACAATATCTGTGGGCCGGTGTCGAGCCTCTTGCCGGAGTACAAGCGTTCGCTGGAAGGCTTAGACGTCGTCGGTGCCTACCGGCCCACCTTCGCCCTCCATCCGATTGATCGCACGCACATCCTTGGCGTTGAATTTAAGCCTCACGCCGAGCCCTCCGCTATTGTCCTCGCCGATGAAGACCGCGCCGCCGCGTTCGAGCGCGTCCCGCAGCCGCGTCAGATCCGAGGCTGCAAACACGCTGGCGCCGGCTTCGAATTGAGCTAGCGCCTCTTCCTCCAAGCCTGCGATCTTGGCGACATGTGATCGCGGCCACTGAATGAGCGCTCTCGCTGCACGTGCTAGTGGCCCATTCATGTTCAATGCCTCCGTTTCGCGAACGCATCTTGTCGCCAAGATCCGACTTTTCCCGCAACCGATCCGCTAGATGAGCTTCGCCATCACCACGGCGACATCCGCCATGCGTGTCGCAAAGCTCCACTCGTTGTCGTACCAAGCAAGCACGCGAACCATCCGGCCATCGACGACATCGGTCTGGGGTAGCGCGACGATCGAGGATTCGGTCCGGTGGGTCAGATCCACAGACACCAATGGCTCTGTCGTGTAAGCGAGCACCCCACTCATAGGACCACTCGCAGCCTGACGAATGGCGTCGTTCACTTCGTCGATCGTGACCTCCCGGGATGCGGAAACAGCGAGATCGACGACCGATACGTTCGGCGTTGGCACGCGGATTGACGAGCCATGGAGCTTGCCTTTCAGTTCTGGCAGCACGCGTCCGATTGCGTTCGCGGCTCCGGTCGAGGTTGGGATCATCGACAGCGCGGCTGCCCGTGCGCGGTAGAGATCCTTATGCACCGTATCCAGCGTCGGTTGGTCACCGGTATAGGCGTGAACCGTGGTCATGTAGCCCCGCTCAATGCCACATAGATCGTTCAGGATCTTCGCGACGGGCGCGAGGACATTCGTGGTGCATGAGCCATTCGATACGACGACATCATCGGTTGTCAGCGTTTCGTGATTGACCTTGAAGACGATCGTCTTGTCTGCGCCCTCGCTGGGCGCGGAGACGAGCACGCGCTTTGCTCCCGCACGGATGTGCGATTCAGCCTTCTCCTTGGAGGTGAACAAACCCGTGCATTCGAGCGCCACGTCGACTCCAAGCTCGTTATGCGGAAGCTTTGATGGATCGCGCTCCGAAGACACTTTGATTTTACCGGACCCGATGTCGATCCAGTCTTCGCCGGTGGCTATCGATCCTTGAAAGGGGCCGTGAACTGAATCGTACTTCAGGAGGTGCGCCAACGTAGCAACCGGCCCGAGGTCGTTGATCGCAACCACCTCGATGTCGTCACGCCGTAGTTCGACGATCGACCGTAAGGCCAGTCGTCCGATCCGACCGAAACCGTTGATTGCGACCTTGACCGTCATGCCTGTGTCCCCTGGTTCGCCGAACTGGCTCCGGCATACGCACTTCGCTCAGTGCCGCCTGGCATACGGTGGTCGTCTCCAGCAGCGAAAGCTTGCCGATCAGACCATCCACATTATGTATGCGCCACGCATAGACCTATCCGTCTGTTGGCTGCAGGTCAACGAGGCAATGTCGGCATGGAGGATTAGGTTTGCGCCGCCCGGTTTCATAATCGACCTGGTGATGGCACGCATGCCGGCGAGATGAAGTGGCGTTAGATGTCTAACCGAGAAGCAGAGAAGAGGCTGGCTGCAGCTAGAGCGGTCGACGAGATCGAAGACGGCATGTTCGTTGGACTTGGGACCGGAAGCACAACAGCGTATGCCATTCAAAGCCTGAGCGACCGCATTCGGCAGGGCCTTCGCATCACCGCTGTCGCCACCTCCCGAGCGACCGAAATGTTCGCTCGTCGTCTCGCGGTGCCGCTCGTTCCTTTTGAGCAGTTCGGTTCGGTAGACCTCACGATCGACGGCGCCGACGAGATCGATTGCCACTTTCAGGCGATCAAAGGCGGTGGCGGCGCCTTGCTCCGAGAGAAGGTCGTGGCTGCCGCTTCTAGCCGGATGATCGTGATCGTAGACGCAAGCAAAGTCGTTCGACGGCTCGGCGAGTTTCCTCTGGCGGTCGAAGTCGTGCCCTTCGCGAGCGAGTTCGTTCGAACGCATCTTGCCAACCTTGGAGCCCGTGTGGGGCTTCGCTCGGTCGAGGGAGAACCATTCCTCACAGACCAGAGCAATCACATCTTGGATGCAGCCTTCGGCGAGGGCCTTAGGCCAATTGAGATCGCCCGAGCGATCGATGCCATCCCCGGCGTCATGGAGCACGGCTTGTTTCTCAGCGAGATTGACACTGTCGTGATCGGACGCGGCGAGACGGTCGAGGTGCGGCGCAGAGAGCATACCGCCGAACCGCGCCAATAGGTGCCGACGAGGGATGGCCCCTGGCGCAGGGGTGATGTGATTCGGCCGTTTTGGGAGCCAAAATCGCGACAGCCCACACCGATCCATAGCCGCCAGGTATCGCCATTTTATGCGACCGGACGACCCAGATCCCGGATTTCAATCTTCCGCGCAATCCGCAGTACGTCCTAAGCCGTTGTAAAGACGCTGCTTTCGGGTCACCTCGATCCCTTGGCATTGGAGGGGTATGGCTTGCTGTCTATGCTTCGCGCACATATAGATGGGGCAATGGATGGACCTCGAGATCGAAATATCTTTGGGGCGTTCGCACTCATGATCAGCGACGACATCGTTCGCGCTAGTTCATCGCGGGCGCCAGAAGCTGGACCCGCCGCCTCGGCGCTTGCGTTGATTGCCCATAAGCCAGGGCTATCGATCCGCATGCTGTCAGTTGGGGTGGGACTTTCTCATGCCGCGACCGTCCGCTTGGTGGACCGTTTGTCGACGGAGGGATTGGTCGAGCGGCGCGAGCATTCGACTGACGGGCGCACGCGGTCCCTCCATCTTACAGAGGCTGGCAAGGTCGCGAGCGATGCGGTCTTGGCCTCGCGCGACAAGGTGATCGCTGAGGGACTATCGATCCTCACCCCTACCGAGTTGGACGCTCTTTACAGCATTGCTGAACGCGTGCTGCGCGATCGCCTGGAAAACCTCGAGCATTCCTACCGCATCTGCCGCTTGTGCTGTTACGAGGGCTGCACGAATTGCCCAATCGATGCCGAGTTGCACGAGCGCGGCGTAGACCGCGAGAACGGCGGCGAGGCTTAGAGCTCTGGAAGTCGCAGGTTTCAGTGTTGAGCGATGAGATACGCCGCCAGAAACCCCACGACCGTGATCAGGCCTATGAACGGCGGCGCCTTCTCGAAAGCTTCAGGGATCATCGCTTCCGCCAGCATCGCTATGACCGCGCCGGCTGCGAACGAGAGAATGGCAGGGGCCTGAGTGGACGCCGAGCCGAGCAGAAGGTTTCCCGTGCCGGCGGCGATGCAAACAAGTAACGGAATACCGATCCAGACCGCGTAGATATAGCTTCGCGATCGGCCCGCGACTTTCATTCCGGAAGTGCTCGACAGACCCTGTGGCACATTAGCCAAAAAGAAGCCTGCCACCACTGCAAGGCTGATCCTGCCTCCGCCAGCCACGGACATCCCAATTACGAGGGCCTCTGGAATGCCGTCGAGAACGCTGCCGAACGCAATCGCAGCACCGCTACCGCGGCGCTCCTGTTCAGTGGCCTGCTCGGTGCATTCACCGCATCGCTTTCGATGCTTCGCGCCCCTGCCAGAGAGAAACCAGTTTGTGCCGCTGAAGATTGCGGCCCCTGCGAGCAGCGCAAAGATCGCCAAGGGTCCCATGCCAGCCGACACGCGATCACCGATGAGTTCGGTAGCGACCACGGCAATCAACACACCACCACCGAAGCCCATCACCGCTGAGATCATGCGGTGAGTGAGTCGCCCGTACAGCACGTCCGCAAGTACCGCCCCGACCAGAAGTCCGCTTCCTGACAAAAGCCCCCACAAGCCGGCGATTACGTATTCGGGTATCATCGCAAGAACCCAGCTGACCTAGCGACGCGGGGCGAGCGCCTTCGCGTCCGTATCGTTGACGATCGTCCCAGCGCGCTCATCGTTTCGCTCGGTCCAATCGCCAAGCCGGTCGCTCGAAGTGGCAGCTATAGCCGCCGGGTCGACGCTGGAGGTACTTCTGATGCTCTGGCTCGGCCTCCCAGAACGGCTCTTCCGGGTTGATCTCGGACACGACAGGTCCCGGCCAGCGCCCCGACGCTTCGATCTCGGCGATTGTCTCCAGAGCAACGTCCATCTGCTTCTCAGACGTGTAGAAAATCGCGGACCGATAGCTTGGTCCGACGTCGTTACCTTGTTGCTCGTATGTCGTCGGATCGTGGATTTGGAAGAAGAGTTCCAGGAGAGCACGATATGTCAGTATCGAAGGATCAAACGTGACCTCCACCGCTTCCGCATGACCATGGTGTCTCGTGTAAGTCGGGTCCGGCATTTCGCCGCCGATGTAGCCGACACGCGTCGTCACGACGCCCTTCGCGCGGCGAAGTAAATCTTCGAGGCCCCAGAAACACCCACCCGCAAGTATCGCTCGCTCGGTTCGCGTCGGCGTCTGGTCGGTAGTGGGCAGACTCTGCATCCGATCAACCTCCGCTCTGTGCACCACATCAGTTCGCCGGCGCCGCACCTGCAGGCTGCGCATCGCTCGAAAGTTCGGTCTGCACATCCGAGCCTCGGACGAGTGTCAGGTCGACCGGACACCGATCCGCGATTTCCAGAATGCGCGCCCGCTGTTCATCGCTGAGCGGCCCATCGAGAGAGACGGTGCGCGTGAAGCGGTCGGGAGGCATCATGTCCGCCACTTTCTCGTGTCGCACGGTCGTCGTCGCTCGCTCCAGCGGGAAGCCTTTGCGGTTCGCGTAAAGACGCATTGTCATCACCGTGCAGGCTGCCAGTCCGGCCGACACCAGTTCGTAAGGAGACAGGCCGCTGCCGAGACCTCCGACCGATTCTGGTTCATCGGCGAACAGCGTGTGCTCGCCACTACGGACCGTGAGTTGGAACTTCCCCGCCAACGTTTCCGACGCCACGACTCCATTCGCTAACTCGACTTGTGGAAGGTCCGCCGCGAGCGGCGGCAGGAAGCGGCTTGCCCACGCTGCGACCATAGCTGAGGCGTAATTCGCATCTTCGACATCGGTGAGAAGGTGATCGGCCGTGTCGAGCGAAACAAAGCTCTTGGGATGGCGCGACGCGACGAAGATGCGCGAGGCGTGCTCGATACCCACGACTTGATCCACCGGTGAATGCATCACAAGCACCGGACGTCGAAGGGCAGCGATAGACCTCTCGATGTCCACTTCGTCGACCGTTTCAAGGAAACTGCGGCGGATCAGGAAGGGCCTGCCAGCAATATCCACCGATGCCTCGCCCTCGCTCGCTATCGCGTCTAGGTCGGCAGGTTGAAAGACGCGCAATATATGCTGAAGATCAGCCGGGGCGCCGATCGTCACTACCGCTGCGATATCCGGCAAGTCGGCGGCGGCTACGATCGCAGCCGTGCCGCCCAGGCTGTGTCCGACAAGGAGGGAGGGGGCCTTACCGGCGACAGCCATGGCCTCCGCGGCGGCCTTAAGATCATCGACGTCGGAAGCGAAGCTTATCGCTTCATCCGCAGAACTCTCGATCCCTGTGCCGGCGAAGTCGAACCGCAAGACGCCGATGCCAGCCCGCGAGAGGGCGCGTGCGATGTACACGGCGGCGCGGCTGTCTTTCCCGCAAGTGAAGCAATGGGCGAAAATAGCCCAGCCGCGAGGCGTACCTTCGGGCGCCTCCAAATACCCGGTTAGATCAGAGCCTCCACCACCGGGAAACGTGAACGGTCTTCCTGTCATAAGCGTCGAGCCTCCCACGGCGACTTAGTGGGTGCACCGGAACCCTTGGGCCCTGGCGGAAGCGCCATCAGGCCCGGACTAGCCGTCCAAGACATTCTTTTTATATGCGTGGCGCATATAGACAAGCCCCTAAAGCGTGATTATATGCGTCGCGCATACTTCTGGTGGCGGTCGAAAAGACCGGTCTTGGAAGCGGCATCATTCACGGCGTGCAGGCCGAAGGGCTATGGAACTCAATCAGGTCAGCTATTTCATCAACTTGGCCGAGACGCTGAATTTTACAGCAGCGGCGCGGTTGAGCGGTGTGTCCCAGCCAAGCCTGACACGCGCGATCCGCCGCTTGGAGGAAGAGCTCGGCGGTCCGCTCATTTATCGCGATGGGAAGAACAGCCGTCTCACCGGCCTTGGCCAGGACGTGGAGGCTGAGTTTCGGCGCATGTTAGTCGCGATGAAAAGTGTTCGGCATCATTCTGAAAACTGGGCCATGGGGAGGCACCGGGTGCTGGACGTAGCCGTCGCCCCGACCGTCGGGCCGAAGCTTTTCACGGCCTTCTTCGAAAGCGCGTTGGCAGAAGTGCCATCGATCGAGATCAAGATGCATTCGCTCGGGGCGAGTGAAGACACATCGGAGGTGCTGTCGGGCAAGTATCACGCATGCATCCTGCCGCGCGAGACGCGGCCGGACCGCAAGCTTGATGTGCGACCTCTGTTCCGTGAGCGCTTCGTACTCGGCTGTTCCGCGAAACACCCGCTCGCGGCGAGCGATATCGTGCGAGGCGAGGACTTGTTGGAGTTCCCGTTCGTTGATCGTCTGAAGTGTGAGTTTCGCGAGCAGATCCTAGACCATTTCGCACGACGGGAGGTGCTGATGCGGCCGCGCTTCCGGTCCGATCGTGACGATTGGGTGCAACGGGTCGTCGCAGACGGCGAGGCCATATGCATCCTTCCGGAGCGGTCGGCTACAGCCCAAGGTCTGGTTACGCGTCCGATCGATGGGTTTGTCCTCGAGCGAGAGGTCGTGATCGCGACGGTCTCTGGCTCCACGGCGCCGGTTGAGATCAGGAAGATCGCGCAGATGGCGGCCAGATACGCGTGGAACTGAACGCCGCTGATCACAGCGGAGCTATCGAAACTATACGCACAGCGTATTGGATAAATATAATTGGCACTGCGATAGTCGAGGTGACCGTCAAGCAAGATAAGATGTCCGTAATGTGCCTTGGCCCTGAAACCAAGTATTGGAGACGATCATGAAGTTTGAAAAGTCTCAGGCAGCGATCGACCGCCTGACCCCCGAGCAACGCCGGATCACCCAGGAAGACGGCACGGAGCGAGCCTTCACCGGTGAATACAACGATAACAAAGAACCGGGCATCTACGTCGATGTCGTGTCCGGAGAGCCGCTTTTCGCATCGACGGACAAGTTCGAGTCGAAATCCGGCTGGCCCAGCTTCACCAAGCCCATCGTCCCCGCGCACGTGAACGAGGTGCGGGACAGTTCGCACGGCATGGTCCGGACGGAAGTTCGATCGGTCCATGGCGACAGCCATCTCGGCCACGTGTTCCCCGACGGTCCGGCCGACCGTGGCGGACTGCGCTATTGCATTAACTCGGCCGCCCTTCGCTTCATCCCGCGCGATGAGATGGAAGCCGAGGGCTACGGCGAATATCTCGATCAGGTGGAGGAGGCGTAACATGCATCAGCGCGCTGTTCTCGCAGGCGGATGTTTTTGGGGCATGCAGGATCTGATCCGCAAGCAGCCCGGCATCGTGTCGACCCGCGTCGGATACACCGGTGGCGACGTCCCGAACGCCACCTATCGCAATCACGGTACTCACGCTGAAGGGATCGAGATCATTTTCGACCCGGCAGCGACAAGTTACCGTAACATCCTGGAATACTTCTTCCAGATCCACGACCCGACGACGAAAGATCGGCAAGGCAACGATCGCGGCCTCTCCTATCGATCCGGCATCTACTATGTGGACGATGAGCAGAAGCGGGTCGCCGAGGAGACGATCGCCGACGTCGACGCCTCCGGACTGTGGGACGGCAAAGTCGTCACCGAAGTCGAGCCTGTCGGCGATTTCTGGGAAGCGGAGCCGGAGCACCAAGACTATCTCGAGAAGCGCCCGGGCGGTTACACGTGCCATTTTCCGCGCGCGAATTGGGTGCTCCCCAAGCGTCAAGACGCTGGTGCTACCCAGCCTACCACCGGAGCGGCAGCAGAATAGCTGCAGCGCCTATCGCGACATAGCGCTCTGCATCGCAAGCAATGGGACCGCATCGGCGAACGATGCGGTCCTCGTACGGCCCCTCAAGCGGTCATGCCGCTTGCCGGCCATCGATTTGGTAGGATTGCCCCAGCATGCCAGACCTTTCGTCATATCCGATCACCAAGCGCTGGCCTGCCTCCAATCCCGATCTCCTGCAGTTCTATGCAGCGCCCACGCCCAACGGCGTCAAGGTCTCCATCATGCTCGAGGAGACCGGCCTGCCATACGAGCCGCACTTTATCGACATCAGCACAAACGAGGCCAAAGACCCCGCTTTCGTGTCGCTGAACCCAAACGGGCGGATCCCTGCGATCATCGATCCGTCAGGGCCCGATGGTGAGCCGCTCGGCGTTTGGGAGTCCGGTGCGATCCTCGTTTACCTCGCCGAGAAGACGGGCCGATTGATCCCACCGGGACAAGCCAGGCGTTATGAGGTGCTGAGTTGGGTATTCTTCCAGATGTCGGCGATCGGCCCGATGTTCGGTCAGCTGGGCTTCTTTCTGCGTTGGGGCGGAAAGGACTACGAGGACAAGCGGCCTCAGCAACGGTTCGCCGACGAGTCCAAGCGCCTGCTGGGGATCTTGGATCGCCAGCTGGATGGGCGCGAGTGGATCGTCGACGACTATTCCATCGCCGACATCGCGACGCTCGGCTGGGTCAATGCCCTGGTCAGCACCTATGACGCCGGTGACCTGTTGCGCATCGCCGAACACCGGAACGTCCGGGGTTGGTTGGATCGCGGCCTCGCTCGACCAGCCGTGCAGCGGGGCCTGGTTATCCCTGCGAGGCCCGCATGAGCGTCATCGCCGCTTACTATTACGACGAGGGTCGCCGCATCCGCGAAGTCGCTATCGACGAGCGGGTTGAGCTCGACAAGAACCGATCTGGCTTCTGCTGGATTGGGCTCAGCGAGCCTTCGGAAAGCGAACTCAGGGCGCTTCAGTCGACCTACAATCTGCATCCATTGGCGATTGATAACGCGATGCATCCGATGTGCCCGCCGAAGCTCGAAGTCTATAACGGCGAGCTTTACGTCGTCGCTCAGACGGCCGAGCTGGTTGGGGACCGCATACGCTACGGCAAGACCGCGATCTTCACTGGTCACAACCATCTGATCACCGTGCGTCACGGCAACGCCGGAGCGCTTGGCAATCTTCGCGAGCAGCTTGAGGGTTCGCCTGCTCAGTTTGGTAAGGGTGTCGACTACGTCCTGCATGCCATCCTTCACCGCATCGTCGATCAGTATCTGCCGATCTTCGAAATGATCGAGGACGACGTGCTCGCGATGGAGAGGCGATCGCTCGACGACTTCCTGGGGCGGGCGGAGGTCGCGCGCATCTTCGGCTTGCGATGCGAATTGACGCGTTTCCAGCGAACCCTTGGCGCTATGGCGGAACTGGTGCGCAAGCTCGTTCGCGGACATTTCCCGTGCATCAGCGCTGAGGTGCGGCCGTACTTCAACGATGTCGCCGACCATGTCGATCGGGTCCAGTCCATGGTCGATGGCCTCCTCCAGGTGCTGTCCACGGTCTTCGAATTCAGCAGCCTTCTTGAGGCGCAGAGGACAGGCGTCATCACGCGCCAGCTCGCTGCCTGGGCGGCGATCCTCGCGGTCCCTACGGCCATCGCGGGCATATATGGAATGAACTTCAGGAACATGCCGGAGCTGGACACAGCTTACGGCTATTTCGTCGTGCTCGGCCTAATGCTGACGTTCTGTCTTTTCCTGTTCGTCCGCTTCAAGCGAGCCAAGTGGCTATGATGGTGCTCCGCATCTTCAGTGCTGGTCGGTCACGGAGCCAAAGCGCGCCTTCGGTCGGCGCGCAACCCCTACAATCCGAACTCGAGGTGCATTGATGACAACTCCAGTGAGAGACGTTCTGGACGCCGTACAGTCCTTCGTGGCTAAGGGCTATGACCGAGAGTACCGTGTGAAGGACGGCGCTCTTGTCGATCTCGAACTCGGATCGACCCTCGACGCGTGCAGCATTCGTGTCGATGCCGCATTACGCCTTGAGAGCGGCGATGGAGCCGAAGACGCCTCGAACATCTACGCCATCACAGATCCGGCGACCGAGCATAAAGGTCTGCTTATCGATGCCTTCGATGTGTTCGACGAGATATGTCACCGTGACCTGTCCGAACGGCTTCTTGAGCATCGTGAAACAGCTCCGGCCGGTGACGCCGACGTGCCGAGCAAGCATGGGCTGCGCAAAGTCTACAAAAGCGAGTTTGATCGCGACCCTGAGCGTTACGTTTTGCGGGAAGGCTTCCCTGACTTTCCGGCATGCCCGTTCGGGGGAGCCTTCAGCATCCTCGGCTTCGATACAGCAGAACAATCATACGTCTGGCTCGTGACGAGCATTATTCGGGATCCCCGGCTGATCAGGATTCCCTACCAGGGCGAAGACGTTATTACCGACGAATGATGTCGGCGGAGCGCGGGAAACCCAGACCCCAACGATGGATGGGATGCCCCTTAAGGTCAAAAATAACGAGGCAGAGATGGACTGGAACAAGGACCATATTCGCGAGACAATGCTGTCGCTTGAAACCGCGGCGCTGCAAAGCGCTCGCAAGAAGTATCTGGATTACGTCTCCACCGCGCGCCTCGATCGCAGCGAGCCGATCGAGAACGACGAGCAGGCGCAAGCCGAGGTGGCGAGCGACTTTGCTGAGGCGCTCGATGACACTCTCGATGACTATGTTGATAAGCTCGACAAACTCCGGACAATCGATTTTGGACCAAAGTCAGAAGTCTCGGAAGGCGCCGTCGTCAAGCTGTCCGGTAAGCACTTCGTCATTTCGGTCTCGACTGGCAGGTTCATTTGTCATGGGCAGGAACTGATGGGCATCTCGACGATGGCCCCGATCTACGAGGCGATCGAAGGCGCGCGAGCCGGGGAAACGGTGCAGTTCAATGGCCGCGATTTGACCGTGGAGGCTGTTGCGTAGGCGAGGACCCGCGGTCCTCGGATCGTGAGTGCGGGCCATCGACGTTCGCAGCCTTACTGGACGACATCCGGCCTCCCCATTGCCGCTTCTCTCAGATGATCGGCACTTACGAGCTAAGCCACCCCAGACCTGCGTAGGCGAGCATTCCCAATACCATCGCCACGATGACCTGGTTCGTGGCGATCGCTGCACCCAGCGCGACACCGGCCGCGATCCAGGTTGGAGGTGGCTGACCGATCAACGACGACGCGACCAAGCTGACCACGATCAGCCCAGGCAACTCGTCCAGAACCCAAGCCTGCCTGGAAACCCTAATTCGTTCACCGGCAATCAATCCGGCGACCCGGATCGCAAACGCAGCCACAACGAGCAAACTGACAACACCCCAGTGCGAAGCGCTCATCGGGCTGCCGCCTCGATCCTGCGCTTCAAGAAGGTCACCACCAAGCCGAAGAATGCGCCGACGATGATCCCGTAAGCTTTGGGCATGCCGAGCGAGATGACGGCCATGGTCGCTGCCGCGGCCATGGTCCATGGCAGAACTTGGGAACGTCCCCGCCACAGACCTCGCGCCATCGCAATGAAGGCCGCCGTGAACGCGAAGCTCAGGCCAAAGCGTCCGAGATCGGGCAGCGCGGCGCCAAGCAAGGCCCCGAGCGTCGTGGAGGCTGTCCACATGGAGATGTTCACCAGCCCTGAGCCTATGAGGAATGGTGCTCCGACATCGGGGGACTTCGCCCGCTCGGACATCGTCAAAGCCCAGTTCTCGTCGCCAGTAATGTGGATGGCGAAGAGCTTCTTCCTCAGCGACAAGCCGGCCAACACCTCGGATAAAGAGGCGATGATGCCGACATAGCGCAGGTTGAGTGACGCACCGGCCAGAACCGCGCCCAACACGACACCTGTGGAAGCGAACTGCTCAACCGCGATGATTTGCGAAGAGCCCGCATGGGTAGAGGCGCTCATGATCGCGACGCCCCACCACGGGAAACCTACCTGTACGGCCAGGAAACCAAAGGCCAAGCCGTACACGCTGGCCCCCAAGGCCAACGGGAGGATGGCGATCGCCCCCCGTTTAGCCTCGTATGCGTTTCTCGCGGCTAGAGCGTTCACGCTCTCATCCATGACACGTTCCGCCTTGTTCTCAGCCAGGCTCCTCTAACAGCCGACTGGCAATCCTTCGGTCGTCGGCATAGGCGTCTCAGCGGCGCTGATCCGCCGGGGTTCGTATCATCGCGTCGAGCGACCCGGTGATCATCGCCGTGCTCGGGCAGCGTGTTGCTCTCGTCTTGACCGAGCGGTCTGAGTGCCTGCGGACACCGGCCAAGACCGCCAGGGCAGTCAGCAGTGCCGCTGCGTAGAGGAACAGGCCGCCAGGGCCGAGGAGGTCCATCACCAGGCCTCCGATGAGCGGCCCGGCGGCGGTTCCGATCCCGTTGAGTAGGAGAAGTCCGCGAGCGGTCCCCAGCAGCCGACCCGCAGGAAGGTCGTCATTCGCAACGGCAAGGCATAGCGAATAGATGGGAATACCGAAGCCGCCGAACAGCGCGCCCGCCGCAAGTAGCACAGGCAGAGGCGCCTCCGCAGCCAGCGCTACGCCGATCGCAGCCGCCGCGGAAGCCAGGGCGGCGCCGGCAATGACGAGTGTCCGCGACACGCGGTCCGATAGCCATCCCAATGGCCACTGCAGCACGAGCGTTCCACCAAGGACCGCAGCCATGAACGCAGAAATGCCGCCCACATCGAGGCCAATCCTCTGCGCAAAATTGGGGCCTAGTCCCCAGAAGCCGCCGATGGCCAGGCCGGCTAGGAAAACGCCGACCGACGGAAGGGGCGAAATTGCAACGAGATCGCGAAAGGCGACGGGCTCCTGTTGAACCTCGGCCGGGGGATGACTGGGCAGTAGCGTGACGGGGACGACGGCCGCAGATATCAGCAGCGAGACGAACAGGAATAGCGTCACGTCTGCAGGCGGCGCGATGTTGAGCAGCGCTTGACCAAGGGCCCATGAACCCATCGAAACAACGCCGAAGATCGACAAAAGCTGACCGCGCGTGGATTGAATCGCGTGCGCGTTGAGCCAACTCTCAGTCGCTAGGATCATGCCTGCATAGGCGAAGCCGGTCACAAGGCGAAGCGGCATCCATACGTTCGCCTCCACGAATGCGACATGAAGAAGAGCCGTCATTGAGGCGATCGCGGCGAAGCCAGCGAAAGTCCTCACATGGCCCACGGACACGATCATCTTGGGCAGCGTGAGAGCGCCAATGGTGAAGCCCGCAAAGTATAGGGACATCATCGCGCTGATCGTTTGAGCTGAAAAGCCTTCCTCCCCAGCCCTCACGATCAGGAGCGTACCCAGTAGACCATTGCCCAAGAGCAACGTGGCGACGCTCAACAATAGCGCTGCGACCGGCGCCAAAACGAGCCCCCGCGCGCAGGCCGCCTTCACGCTGTTCATCGCCTGACTCATTTCCGAGCCTGGCGCGGAGGCTGATACGCCGCAGAACTGATGAACTGATCAAAGGCTTCGCACCAGATGACAACGGCGCTGTAGTCGCGAACGTCGATGTCGGCGGGCACCTCCATAATGAAGCCGTTGAACGTCCTCACATCGCCGACCCGGGCCGACGCGTCCTTGATCGCGAGGAACGCTTCCTCGGTCTCGACGAAGTGCGGGGCGAGATAAAGCTTGTAGTCCGGCCCGGGAGAGAGACGGCCGATGTGTGCGATCCGGTGAGGCAGGATCTGCACTTCGCCTTCACCCCAGTGCAGCAGGTCGCTGCCGGCTAGATCACGAGAAAGCTTTCCCGAATAGAGCGCCTCAGGCGTCGAACTCCTCAACGCAGCTTCAGTGGGCGACGCCGGCGCGGTGAGGATAGGCAGCGTGTAGATGCCGGCAGCAAAGCCTGTGATGCCAACGACGAAGTGGGTGCAGGCTAGAATGAGCCACCGTGGCATGTTTCACGAGCTCTCCAAATTTGCCACCAAACGATCCGCGTCCAGGTGGAAATCCGAAAAGACGATGCGACCGTCGGCATTGATGACCGTGAACCACGGCGTTCCCCGTGTCCGGTAATCCTCCATGAACGTTGGAAACGCAGCACCAGGCGGCGGTTCGTCGTGCCCGAAGGCGACGGGGAGACGGTACTCCACCTGATTGATGCGCAACTTGTCGAATGTATTTTCGTGCGCTCCTTCGAAGACCGTCTGGATCACTGCGAATCCGACGCCTCTGGACTCCAGCGCACCATGCAATTTCTGCAGTGTGGGAAACCCATGCAGATGGCAGCCCCTGCACCAGTGCTGAAACGCGAAAAGGATCTTCGGCCCTACGCCAAGATCCGATAGCTTGATCGGCGTCTGAAGGTCGCTTCCATCCACGGCGATCCACCGATGAATGCGAAGCTCTGGCGCTTGACGATCGGCCGCGCTCATCCCTCTCTCCGAACACGAAGCATGTGCCCGACGTGCAGCGAAAACTCGCGAGCGCAGGGGAACTGCTATACTTCACCGCCCCACGGCCCGAGCGTCAAATAGTCGATAAGACCAAAATCTTGTCTCGACTATACCCGACGAGGCCACGAGTTTACGTGGATGACTATGAATTCCAACGCCGGTCTTTTCCAATAGCGGCGTGACATAGTTTCTATGTCCTAGGCGGGAGCAAATTTAGCGTCCGTTCGACCCTTGCGGCGCCAGAAGCTGCACGTTGGAGGCCACAGGCAGCGCGCGCTTATGCGCGGTGGCTCGGTACGCTCTTTGGATCGTCTCGACCGCCGCCTGGGCCACACCCCTTCCTTCGAGGTAATCGTCTATCTCATCATAGGTCACGCCGTAGGCGTCTTCGTCGGGGTGTAACGGCATCGCGTCATCCAAATCTGCCGTGGGAACCTTACTGATCAGTTCCGCCGGGGCGCCCAGATGAGACGCGATCGCGCGAACGCGCCGCTTATTGAGACCGGCGAGAGGGAGAACATCGGCCGCGCCATCGCCGAACTTTGTGAAGAAACCCATCACCGCTTCGGCTGCATGGTCCGTGCCAATCACAAGGCCGCCCAGGGTCCCCGCGAGAGCAAACTGGGCGACCATCCGTTGGCGTGCCTTGATGTTCCCGAGCACCGTACTGCGCAGGCCGGGGTCGGCGGACTCGTAATTGGAGCCTGTCATCTCGCTCCACAGCGCGTCGGTCGCGGGCTTTATATTGATCACCGCAACGCGGTCGGGCCTGATGGCTGACAAGGCAAGCTGAGCATCGCGCTCGTCCATCTGTTCGCCATAGGGCAGCCGCACCGCTACAAACTCGCATTCGTACCCGATCTGACGCAGATCCTTCACGGCCGATTGCGCGATTAGGCCCGCCGTCAGGGAATCGACGCCGCCGCTGATTCCAAGCACATACGCTCGCTGCCCCGACGACCTCAGATAGTCGCGGAGGAAGGCGGCGCGTTCTACCGCCTCGCGTCGGGCATCGAACGACGCCGAAACGCCGAGCGCTGCGATAATCTCGTCTTGGATGGGAATGACGACCTCCTGGGCACGCCGCAGTCGCATGCTGGCGACCTCACCTCGCGAAGCTTCTCTGTCCCACGAGCCATAACGCTCACGCAATACCGATTCAAAGCTATCGAAACTATAGCGACAGGGCATTGGGAAAGCAGTCTGATATAAAGCTATAGTCGAGGCGGGATTATCGCGAGTCATAGTGATGAATTGCGTGTCTCTACTGATTTAACACCCGGTTGTCTGAACATCAGCTTTGCGATCCGCTCGATATCTTTCCTTTGCGAGGGTCATCTACGCATTAGCCTGAGATGAAGTCGGTCGGTCTGTCGTGACGAGCAAGGGGGTTCGGCATGGTCACCAGAGGTTTCACCGGCCGCGGTTCAGGCGGCGACCACGAGGGCCGTATTCCGCCAGGTCAACATCTCGTGGAGAACTTTCCCGTTCTTACCGCTGGGCCAACGCCTCGTATCGAGACGTCCGACTGGAAGTTCACGGTCAAGATCGGTCCGAGACCCGTGAAGGTCTGGAGTTGGAGTGAATTCAACGCCCTTCCAAAGACCAAAGTGACCAAAGACATTCACTGCGTCACGTCCTGGTCCAAGCTCGACACGAAGTGGGAAGGCGTGCTGATCGAGGACATCCTCGCTGACGCTGAAGTTAAACAGCCAACAGACTTCGTTCTCGCGCACTGCTACGATGGCTATTCGACGAATGTTCCGCTCGCGGACATGTTGTCCGGCAAAGCTATGGTCGCGCTGAGCTACGCGGGCCAGCCGCTTCCCCGCGACCATGGCGGACCGGCGCGCCTTCTTGTTCCGCATCTCTACTTCTGGAAGTCCGCCAAGTGGGTGAATGCGCTGCAGTTCACCACTCGCGACGAGGCCGGGTTCTGGGAGTTGCGCGGTTATCACATCTACGGTGATCCGTGGCGCGAGCAACGGTACACCCATGACTGAGTTCGATGCGCAACCCGCGTCGTGGCAGTCAGGCGTGATCGACGAAATCGTCCAACAGACACCGAGTATCAAGAGCTTTTTCCTGCGGTTGCAGGAACCATTCGTCCATACAGCAGGCCAGCACGTCGACGTCCGGCTGACCGCCCCAGACGGCTATCAGGCGATGCGCAGTTATTCGATCGCATCGTCGGCGGGCTCTTCACCGATCCTGGAACTCGCCATCGAGCGCCTGCCGAATGGCGAAGTTTCGCCATTCTTCCACGACGTCGCCGCAGCCGGCGACGAGATCGAACTCAGGGGACCGCTTGGAGGCCACTTTCTTTGGCCCGAGCCTACCGACAAGCCGGTGCTGCTGATCGGCGCAGGTTCAGGCGTGGTGCCGCTGATGGCGATGATCCGGCAGCGTCGGGCATCGGCACAGGCCGTTCCAGTCGCTCTGCTCTTGTCGGCGCGAACCGCTGAGGACGTGCTCTTCTCCAGCGAACTCCACTCAATCGAGATGAGCGATCCCACGTTCATCTTGACGCTCGCGATTACGCGAGAAGCGCCAACGCGCGCCTCGGACTATGGCCGACGGATCGACGATGGGATGGTCCAGGCGACAATCGCACGTCTCGGTCGCGACCCGGGCCACGTGTTCGTTTGCGGGTCGAACGGTTTCGTCAACATCGCGACGGACAGCGCATTGTCGGCAGGGCTGGGCGTCTCGATCATCAAGACCGAGCGCTACGGTGGGTAGGGGCGGCCAGATGATCGCATCCCATCACGCGGGAGCGCCCAGCTCAAGCTCTGTCCGGGAAAGGCTTCGCGCATGACCATCATGGCCCGTCAATTTCACCTTAAAAGTCGTCCCGAAGGGCTACCGCAGGCCAACAACTTCGAACTCGTCGAGCAGGATCTCCCCGCGCCAGAGCGAGGACAACTGCTCGTCGCCAACCGGTGGCTCTCCGTTGACCCTTACATGCGCGGCCGCATGACCGGTCGAGAAAGCTATATGCCGCCCTTCCAAGTTGGCGAGCCTCTGGATGGCGCCGCGATCGGCGTCATAGTCGAAAGCAAGGATGAACGGTTCAGCCCTGGCGAGGTCGTGAGCCACTTTGCCGGCTGGCGCGACCGCGCGATCATCGACGCCGCATCCGCTACTAAGATCGATACGACGATTCCAGAGCAGGCGTATCTGGGCCCGCTCGGTTTCCCAGGCTTCGCCGCCTACATCGGCATGCTCCAGATCGGAAAGCCGCGAGCTGGCGAAACTGTGTTCGTGTCAGCAGCAGCGGGTTCGGTCGGATCGCTCGCTGTCCAAATCGCAAAGATCAAGGAATGCCGAGTCGTTGCGTCCGCGGGCGGCGAGGACAAATTGCGTTGGCTGCGCGAGGAAGCAGGCGCTGATGCCACGATAAACTACAAGAATACGGACGACATGGTCGCAGCACTTCGCGAAGCTGCGCCTAAGGGTGTCGACATCTATTTCGACAACGTCGGTGGCACGCACCTGGAAGCGGCGCTTGAGGCGGCCAATGACTTCGCACGCTTCGCTCTGTGCGGAATGATCGAGCAATACAATAGCGAGCCGGTCGGTCCCCGCAATATCTATGCGGTTATTGAGAAGAGCCTCCTGCTGCAAGGCTTCGTCACCATCCACAACATGTCGGTTTGGGAGGATTTCCAGCGCGACGTCACCCGGTGGATCGCCGATGGGAAGGTCAAATGGCAGGAGACGGTTGTTCACGGCCTCGAGAGAACCCCTTCGGCGTTCCTCGATCTCTTCGCCGGAAAAAACATCGGAAAGATGGTCATCGACCTCAGGGATGGGGAGACGCCCTGACGGGCGGCGCCTGCCGTCAGCGGACCGCACCACGCCACCTCGTCTAATTAAAATCTTTTGCTTTGGGAGATCACCGTGAGCCGCTTCGCTGAACCAGTTTTCATAGCCGCAGGCTTGCGGACACCATTCGGCCGTGGCGGAGGAGCGCTGGCAAATTATGACGCGGCCTCATTGTCAGTGCCAGTCGTCCAAGAAATGGCGAAGCTTGCGGAGCCCGATCTGTCGATCTGGGGAACCGTCATCCCGAACCTGGGCTGGAGCAATATCGCTCGCGAAATCTGGCTGGACGCGAAGCTCAACCCCAACGTTCCAGCATTCTCCGTAGTCCTAGCGTGCTCGACCAGCATGACCGCGAGCTTCGCCGCAGCCGGGATGCTCGGCGGCGGGCTCAACCTGATACTGGTCGGCGGGTCTGAGGTCATGAGCCGACCATCGCTCGCTCTCACCGCTGAGGCATCTAAACGACTCACCGATCTCTTCGCGCAGGATCCGGCCGCAGCACTTGCCGCCCTGGGGGCGTTGACCCCTCAAGACTATGTGCTCCCCACGAAGGGCTGGGCCAACCGCCTTACGGGCAGGACGATGGGCGATCACATGGAGGAGACCGCCAAGGCGTGGCGCATCTCGCGTGAGGCTCAGGATGACTGGGCTCTAAAAAGCCACCAGCGCGCCGTCGCCGGCTGGAACGGCGGCTTCTTCGATGACCTCGTGATCTCGTTGCCGGAGCTTTCCCGCGATGCGAACCCGCGCGCGGACACATCCGCCGAACGTCTATCCGGTTTGAAGCCCGCCTTCGATCGTGAGAGCGGAATGGGTAGCCTGACAGCCGGCAACAGCTCCCCCATCACGGATGGGGCGGCCGGCTGTTGGGTGTCCAACGAGGAGGGTCTGAAGAGGCTGCCCGATGGCACGCCCTATGCGCGGATAATCGACTACGAAGTCTCGGCGGTCGACCTGCGCACGGAGGGGCTGCTGATGGCGCCGTCATATGCCATTCCACGACTTCTCGCGCGCCATCACCTTGGCTTCGCCGACATCGCACTTTGGGAAATCCACGAGGCCTTCGCGGCACAGGTGCTGGCCAACGTCGCGGCCATCACCGATCCGAACTGGGTCCGAGAGAAGGCCCGTGTTTCGGCTGAGATGGGCAACTTCGATTGGGATCGCGTCAATCCGAACGGCGGCTCGGTAGCCATCGGACATCCCTTCGGCGCGACCGGCGCGCGTGATCTCAGCCAAGCTGTGAAAGAGCTGTGGGCCATGCCGGTCGGATCTCGAGGGATCGTCAGCATCTGCGCCGATGGTGGTCAAGGCACTGTCGCCCTCCTCGAACGCATCTGATCGGAGGACGAAAAAAATGAAGGCGATCCGCTTCCATGAGTTCGGCGCTCCCGATGTTCTTCGCTATGAGGACGCGCCGACACCTGTGATAAAGCCGGGAGAGGTGCTCGTCCGTGTACAAGCGGCAGGCCTCAACCCGCCCGACTGGTATCTCCGCGAGGGATACAAGGCTCTGCCGCCCGAGTGGCGGCCGTCGGTGACATTC
>NZ_LSIX01000899.1:0-6441 GCF_001556475.1 Methylobacterium sp. CCH5-D2
CCCCTGTACGACCCGGCCGAGCCCACCCCCCAGCCGGTGCGCACCCCCGGCCCGTGGCGCGTCGTGCAACGGATGGACCACCCCGACGTGGCCGCCGCCAATCGGCAGGCGCTCGCCGACCTCGAGGGCGGCGCCGACGCGCTCGCGCTGGTCTTCGCGGCGGCGCCGACCGCCCGCGGCTACGGCCTCTCCGCAACGGACGTGGACGCCCTCGACGCGGCGCTCCAGGGCGTGATGCTGCCGCTGATCGCGCTGCGCCTCGAGGCGGGCGGGCAGGCGCTCGAGGCCGCCGGCCTGATCAAGGCGCTGGCGGAGCGGCGCGGCGAGGATCTGGCCGGCCTCGACCTCGACCTCGGCATCGACCCCGTGGGCAAGCTCGCCGCCACCGGCAGCCTCGGCGCGGTCTGGTCCGACATCGTGCCGAAGCTCGGCGCGACGCTCCGCGACTTCGACGCCGCGGGCTTCCGCGGCCGGGCGCTGCTCGCTGACGGGCGGCCCTACCACGAGGGCGGCGCGGGCGAGGTGGACGAACTCGCCGCGGTGCTCGCCACCGCCGTGACCTACCTGCGCGCCCTGGAGGCCGAGGGGCACCCGCTGGAGCGGGCCCGCGACGCGGTCGGCGTGCTGCTCGCCGCCGATGCCGACGAGTTCCTGGGGCTCGCCAAGTTCCGCGCCATGCGCCGGCTCTGGGCCCGCGTCGAGCAGGCCTGCGGGCTCGACCCGAAGCCGCTGCGCCTCCACGCCGAGACCGCGTGGCGGATGATGACCCGGCGCGACCCCTTCGTGAACATCCTGCGCACCACCCTGGCGACGGCCGCGGCCGGGCTCGGCGGCGCCGATGGCGTGGCCGCCCTGCCCTACACCCAGGCGCTCGGCCTGCCCGACGCCTTCGCCCGGCGCGTCGCCCGCAACAGCCAGATCGTCCTCCTGGAGGAATCCGGCCTCGCCCGGGTCTCCGATCCGGCCGCCGGCGCGGGCGGGTTCGAGGCGCTGACCGCCGAACTGACCGAGCGGGCCTGGGAGGCCTTCCAGACGATCGAGCGGGAGGGCGGCATCGTCGCCTCGCTGAGCGTCGGCAAGCTGCAGCGCCGCATCGAGGCGGTGCGCGAGACCCGCGCCCGCAACGTCGCCACCCGCCGCGAACCGCTGACCGGCGCGACCGAGTTCCCGCACCTCTCCGAGAAGCCCGTGGCGGTGCTCGACGTCGCTCCCGTGCCGGCGCCGGCCGCCTCCGAGTTCGGGACCGGCGCGGCGGTCGCCTGCGATCCCCTGCCCTCGGGGCGCCTCGCCGAGCCCTTCGAGGCGCTGCGCGACGCCTCCGACGCGGTGCTCGCCAAGACGGGCGCCCGCCCAGCGGTGTTCCTGGCCAATCTCGGGCCGCTCTCGGCCTTCAACACCCGCGCCACCTTCGCTGCCAACGCCTTCGCGGCGGGCGGCATCGAGGCCCTGTCGAACGAGGGCTTCGCGGACGAGGCGGCGCTCGCGGCGGGCTTCCGGGCGTCCGGCGCCCGGATCGCCTGCCTCTGCTCGTCGGACGCGGTCTACGCCGAGCGCGCGGTCGCGGCGGCCCGCGCCCTCAAGGAGGCGGGGGCCGGCACGGTCTACCTCGCCGGCAAGCCCGCCGACCCGGACGCGCTGAAGGCGGCCGGCGTCGACGGCTTCCTGCAGGCGGGCGGCGACCTCCTGGCCTTCCTCGCCGAGGCGCTGCGGCGGGCCGTGACGGGCTGAGGCGCGGGAGCCGCGCCGCACGGTCGCAACCGAAACCGGTCTGACGAGTTTCAGCCACGCTCGGCGCGCACCGCGTCGGGCGCTTGGCACGGACCACTCGGACACCCCACCATGAAGCACCTCGCCCTCGCCGCCGCCGCCCTGACGCTTGCCGCAGCGGGCATCGGCTCGGCCGACGCGGCACGGCGCTCGCCCCAGGTGCCGGACCGCTTCGACGGCAACTGGAGCATCGAGGTCGTCACCGAGTCGGGGGCCTGCGACCGGGCCTACCGCTACGGCGTGCGCATCAACCGGGGCGAGGCGAGCTATCCGGGCGGCGACTTCCAGGTGAGCGGCCGCGTCGCGCCGAACGGCCAGGTGCGGGCCACCATCTCGAACGCGCTCGGCAGCGCCAACGTGGTCGGTCGCCTCGCCAAGGACGGCTACGGCAGCGGCACCTGGACCGCGTCCGGCAGCAGCCAGTGCCGCGGCCGCTGGAACGCCGAACGCCGCGGCTGAGAACCGTTCCGTCGGCGCGGTGCGGCGGAACGTCGCAGATCCTGCGCGCCGGTCGAAGGGGCTCACGGCGCCGGCCCGGCGATGCTGCGCCGCGGCGTCCGGAGCCCTGTTCCGGTCGCAATCGCGTGGAAGAGTCCGGGCTGTCCGATGCCCTTCGAGACCTTCCGCATGAAGACCGCGCTTCTCGGTTCCCTCGCCGTCCTCGCCCTCCTCTCCGCGGCCGAGGCCCGGCCCCGCCCGAGGGCCGACGCGGACGCCGTCCTGACCCCGTTGCGCGAGGCCGCGACCGACTGCTTCGCCGAGACCGTGATGTCGAATCCCGGTGCGATGAACCACGCCCGCGCCGGGCGCTGGTATCAGGCCGCCGGCGTGATCGGCTTCCTGTGCCGGCCCGAGGTCGACGCCATGGTGCGGGCCCACGACCGGGCCTACGGACCCGGCACCGGCGACCGCTACTTCAAGGGCGGCTACGCCCGGCACCTCGACCGGCAGCTCGCCGCCCGCCTCCAGCCGCTGCTGGAGCGCAAGGCGGTCGCCAGCGCCGAGCCGCCCGCCGAGAAGGCGGAGCCCGAGGAGACCGGCGCGCATTGAGCGGCGCTCAAGCGGCCTCCGGGCGCTCTGCCCGCCCGCGATAGGACAAGGCTTCCGCGAGATGCAGCCGGCGCACCGTCGCCTCGCCGTCGAGGTCGGCGAGCGTGCGGGCGAGGCGCAGGGTCCGGTGGAAGCCCCGGGCCGAGAGGCGCAAGGACTCGGCGGCTGAGCGGATCAGCGCCGCGCCCTCCGCATCGGGCCGCGCCACCTCCTCGATCAGCGTCGCCGGGCAGGTCGCGTTCGTGGTCGCGTTTGAGAGGCCGCGCGCGGCGTAGCGCTCCCCCTGCAGCCTGCGCGCCGCCGCGACCCGGGCGGCGGCCTCGGCCGAACCCTCCTCCGGCGGCGGCAGGATCAGGTCGGCCGCGCTCACCGCCGGCACCTCGATGCGCAGGTCGATCCGGTCGAGGAGCGGACCCGAGATGCGCGCGCCGTACTGGGCCATGCAGCGCGCGTTCGGCCCTCGGCGGCAGGCGTAGCCCGGCTCCAGCGCCTGCCCGCAGCGGCAGGGATTCATCGCGGCGACCAGCTGGAAACGGGCCGGGTAGACGACCCGGTGGTTGGCCCGCGCGATCATGATCTCGCCGGTCTCCAGGGGCTGGCGCAGCGAGTCGAGCACCTGGGGCGTGAACTCGGGCAGCTCGTCGAGGAACAGCACCCCCCCGTGCGCCAGCGAGGCTTCGCCCGGCCGGGCGCCGAGCCCGCCGCCCACGAGCGCGGCCATCGAGGCCGAGTGGTGCGGCTCGCGGAACGGGCGCCGGGTCGAGAGCGCCCCGCCGCGCAGCTCGCCGGCCACCGACTGGATCATCGAGATGTCGAGGAGTTCGCGGGGGGTGAGCGGCGGCAGGATCGAGGGCAGGCGCGCGGCCAGCATCGACTTGCCGGCGCCCGGAGGCCCGTTCATCAACAGGTTGTGGCCGCCGCTCGCGGCGATCTCGAGCGCGCGCTTGGCGCCCTCCTGGCCCTTGATGTCGCGCAGGTCCGGCAGCGGCCCGTGGGCGGCCGCGATCGCCGGCTCCGGCCGGGCCATGACCTGGCTGCCCTTGAAGTGGTTGGCGAGCTGGATGAGCGAGCGCGGCGCCAGCACGTCGAGGTCGCCGCCGGCCCAGGCCGCCTCCGGCCCGCAGGGCGCCGGGCAGATCAGCCCGAGGCCGCGCGCGCCCGCCGCGATCGCCGCCGGCAGCGCGCCGTTCACCGCCGTGATCGTGCCGTCGAGGGCGAGTTCGCCGAGCACGCAGTAGCCGCCGAGCGCGTCGGCCGGGATCGCGCCGATCGCCGCCATCACGCCCAGCGCGATCGGCAGGTCGTAGTGCGAGCCCTCCTTCGGCAGGTCGGCGGGCGCGAGGTTGACGGTGATGCGCTTGGCCGGCAGCGCCAGCCCGGAGGCGATCAGCGCGCCGCGCACGCGCTCCCGCGACTCGGCCACCGCCTTGTCGGGCAGGCCGACCACCGCGAACTGCACCGAGCCCGGGATGATCTGCACCTGCACGTCGACGGCCCGCGCCTCGATGCCCTCGAACGCGACGGTGGCGACGCGGGTGACCATGCGCGAAGATCCTCAGGCCGGGAGGATAAGCCTAGGCTTGGGCGTGCCCGCTGACAATCTGGGGTGAAGCCCGGCGAGCCGGCTCAGGAACACGCCGCCCGCCGGTCCGTTCACTGGTTCCGGACCTGCGCGACCTGCGCGGGATCCGCGCTCGAACCGATACGCCAGGAGACGATCGCATGCGCCCGCCCCTCATCCTCGCCGCTCTCGCCCTCTCGCTCGGCCTCGGCACCCTGGCGCATGCCGACCAGAAGCTGCCGCCCGACCAGCAGGCCAAGGTCGAGGCCATGCTGCGGCAGGAGGGATTCACCAAGTGGGACGAGATCGAGCTGGACGACGGCATGATCGAGGTGGACGACGCGATCGACGCCGCCGGCAAGAAGTTCGACCTCAAGCTCGATCCGCAGAGCCTGGCCATCGTCAAGCGCAAGGCCGAATGAGACGGCCTCCTCCCTCTCCCCGCTTGCGGGGAGAGGCCTGTCTGCACCTTGTCGTGCAGACAGGAAGCGCAGGCGTAGCCGGAGCGGCGGTGAGGGGGCGGCTCCGGGGGAGGCTCCTCCGTAGAAGCCCCCTCACCTTCGGGTCGATCCCTTCGGGATCGATGCGCCGCCTCGCTTCAGCGACGACGAGGTCGCCGAAGCCCTCTCCCCGCACAGCGGGGAGAGGGAATTTGCGGCTGTCGCTCCGCCCGCTCCCGCGCCTCAGCCCTTGGCGGCGAGAGCGTCCTTCACGAGGCCGCTGGCCCGACCGAAATCCATCCGGCCGGCGAACTTGCCCTTCAGGGCGCCGATCACCTTGCCCATGTCCTTCGGTCCGGCGGCACCCGTCTCGGCGATCGCGGCGTCGATCGCGGCCTTCGTCTCGGCCTCGTCCATCTGCTGCGGCAGGAAGCCCTGGATGATCGCGATCTCGGCGCGCTCGTTGGCCGCGAGTTCCGGGCGGCCGCCCTGCTCGTAGACGCCGGCCGATTCGGTGCGCTGCTTGATCATCTTCTGCAGGAGCGCCAGGATCTCCTCGTCGGAGACCGCCTCCTTGCCGAGGCCGCGGGCCTCGATGTCCTTGTCCTTGAGCGCCGCCTGGATCATCCGGATCGTGGCGAGCTTGTCCTTCTCGCCGGCCTTCATGGCCTCCTTCATCTCGGCGGTGAAGCGCGCGCGCAGCATCGAACTCTCTCCTGTGATACGAAAAACGGGCGTCGGCCCTGCGCGGCGCGGATGTTGAGCGGGGAAGGCGGGCGCGCCACATTGACCCTGACGCGGGCCGCTCGCTAAGAGCGCCGCACGAGGGTTTTGGCCGCCCGCCGCGCCTCATCGCAGGCGCCGGATCCGGCACCGGACATAAGCGAGATCACGCCGATGCTGCAAGACGAAGGCGCCACAGCGCAATCCCGTCCCGCGCCCGCTCCCTGGGCCGACCCCGTCGTCACCGCGCTGCTGGTGCTGGCCGACGGCACGGTCCTGGAAGGATTCGGCATCGGCCAGACGGGTGTCGCGGACGGCGAGGTCTGCTTCAACACCGCCATGACGGGCTACCAGGAGATCCTGACGGACCCCTCCTACGCGGGCCAGATCGTCACCTTCACCTTCCCGCATATCGGCAATGTCGGCACCAACGACGAGGATCTCGAGAGCCTCGACGCCGCTCCGGCCTCGGGCGTGCGCGGCGCGGTGATCGCCTCCGCCGTGACGCAGCCCTCGAGCTGGCGCTCGTCGAGCCATCTCGACGCCTGGTTGAAGGCCCGCGGCATCGTCGGCATCACCGGGATCGACACCCGCGCGCTCACCGCCCGGATCCGCGACCGGGGCATGCCGAACGCCGTGATCGCCAACGACCCCGAGGGCCGCTTCGACCGCGAGGCCCTGAAGGCGCGCGCCGCGGCGCTCGCCCCGATGGAGGGCCTCGACCTCGTGCCGCCGGTGACGAGCCGCGCGCACGCGGCCTGGACCGAGACCACCTGGGCGGTCCAGGGCGGCTACGGCAGCCGCGCCCAGGGCGAGGGCCTGCGGGTCGTGGCGATCGATTACGGCGTGAAGCGCAACATCCTGCGGCTGCTGGCGGAAGCCGGCTGCGACGTCACGGTG
>NZ_LSIX01000089.1:0-259 GCF_001556475.1 Methylobacterium sp. CCH5-D2
CGTTGCGGGCGGCGATGCCGGTCAGCGTGATGAAGCCGATCATCGACGCCACCGAAAGCGGCTGCCCGACCAGCCACAAGGCGGCCACCGAGCCGATCAGCGCCAGGGGCACGTTGCCCATGATGATGAGGGCGAGCGCGGCCGAGCGGTAGCGGCTGTAGAGGATGGCGAAGACGAGAGCCAAGGACAGCGCGGAGAGCGCCCCGATGGTCCGGCTCGCCTCCTCCTGCGCCTGGAAGGTGCCCTCCAGGCTGGTGAA
>NZ_LSIX01000900.1:0-216 GCF_001556475.1 Methylobacterium sp. CCH5-D2
ACCACGCCCGAGCCGGGGGTCAGCTGCCAGTTGTAGCCGATCTGGCCGCCGCCGACGAAGCCGTCGGTGTTGGAGCGGTTGTTGCTGAAGCCGAGGGCGGCGGAGGTGCCGGGGGCGACCAGGCCGCTGGCGCCGTTGACCACGACGACGGTGGGGGTCTGGCGGTCGTTACCGGTGCCGAAGCCGTAGCCGGCGTTGAAACCGGCGTAGAAGCCC
>NZ_LSIX01000901.1:0-3692 GCF_001556475.1 Methylobacterium sp. CCH5-D2
ATACCGAGGTGCTGGACCTGAACGAGCGGGCCATGGCCCGGCTGACCTGCCTGAAGCGGCAGGTCGTGGTGGGCGGGGCCTCGCACCTGTTCGGAGAGCCGGGCGCGCTCGAGGCGGTCGCGCGGGCTGCGGCCGACTGGTTCGGCCAGCACCTGCACGCCCCGGACCGCTGACGGGCGCGTCCCCCTGCGGCGTGGCCCGGGCATCGCCGTTGAGCCAGATCAACGCGCGCCGTCGCCCCGCGCCCGCAGGCTGAGGCCCGACCGGCATGGGCCGGGACCGCGCCGCGAGGAGCAGCCGTGAGCACCGACGTCACGCTCGGGAGCGAGGTAGGGGACGGTGGGCCGGATGCGCCGCCGCGGACGGCCGCGGTCCTTCTCGGCGAGATCCGGGCGCTGCTCGCGGAACTGCATCCGCAGGCGCGCGCGGTGCCCCCTGTCGATCTGCGCAGCGATCTCGCGCGCGATCTCGCCCTCGACAGCCTCGGCCGCGCGGAGCTCCTGCTCCGGTTGGCGCGCACCTTCGGGGTCGCGCTGCCGGACCGGCTGATCGGCGAGGCCGCGACTCCGGGCGACCTCCTCGCGGCGATCGTGGCCGCCGGGCCGGCGAGGGAGCCCGAACCGCGTCCCGGGCCGGGGGCGCCCCTTCCGCCGGCCGAGGAACCCCTGCAGGCCGCGACGCTGCTCGACGTCCTCGCCTTCCACGTCGCTCTGCACCCCGACCGGCCGCACCTGCGCCTCTGCTTCCAGCCCGGCCCCGAGAGCGATCAGGAGACGGTTCTGACCTACGCGGATCTCGACGGGCAGGCGCGCGCCCTCGCAGCCGGCTTCCGGGCGCACGGGTTGCGCGCCGGTGACCGCGTCGCGCTCATGCTGCCGACCGGCAGCGCCTTCTTCGCGGCCTTCCTGGGAACCCTGATGGCCGGCGGGGTGCCGGTGCCGCTCTACCCGCCCGTCCGGCGCAGCCAGATCGCGGACCATCTGGAGCGGCAGGTGCACATCCTGGCCAACGCCGAGCCCCGGATCCTCGTGGCGGACGGCGAGATACAGACCTTCGCCGACAGGCTGCGCGAGCGCGTGCCGGCCCTGAGCGCGGTCGCGACGCCGGAGGAACTCGCGGGCGGCGCGCCGCTCGCCCGGGCGGCGGCCACGACGGCCGCGAGCCCGGCCCTGATCCAGTATACCTCCGGCAGCACGGGCGACCCGAAGGGCGTGGTCCTCTCCCATGCCAACCTGCTCGCCAACATCCGTGCCATGGGCGGCGCGCTCGGCGCCTCGTCGGCCGACGTCGTAGTGAGCTGGCTGCCGCTCTACCACGACATGGGGCTGATCGGCTGCTGGCTCGGGAGCTTCTACTACGGCGCGCCCGCGGTGATCCTGCCGCCCCTGGCCTTCCTGGCGGATCCGGGACGCTGGTTCCGCGCGATCCACCGCTACCGCGGCACGATCTCGGCCGCACCGAACTTCGCCTACGAACTCAGCCTCAAGGCCCTGCGCGAGGACGATCTCGCCGGCCTCGACCTCGGATCGCTGCGCGTGCTCACCAACGGGGCCGAGCCCGTCCGTGCCGACACGCTGGAGCGCTTCGCGCGGCGCTTCGCCGCCGCGGGCCTGCGGCCGACGGCGCTCGCCCCGGTCTACGGGCTCGCCGAATGCGCCGTCGGCCTCGCCTTCCCGCCGCTCGGCCGCGGCCCGCTCATCGACCGGATCGACCGGGACGCGCTCGCGCGCGACGGCGCCGCCCGCCGCGCCGGCCCGGCCACCGCTCACCCGATGGACGTCGTCGCCTGCGGGCGGCCGCTGCCCGGCCACCAGATCCGCATCGTCGACGAGGCCGGGCGGGAGGTGCCCGAGCGAGTCGAGGGGCGCCTGCAGTTCAAGGGCCCCTCCGCGACGGCCGGGTACTTCCGCAGCCCGGAGAAGACCCGCGCCCTGTTCGACGGGGACTGGCTCGACAGCGGCGACCTCGCCTACGTCGCGGCCGGCGACGTCTACGTCACCGGCCGCACCAAGGACGTCATCATCCGGGCCGGCCGCAAGATCCATCCGCAGGGGATCGAGGCGATCGCCGAAGCGGTCCCGGGGGCTCGCCGGGGCTGCGTCGCCGCCTTCGCGAGCCCGGATCCCGAGACGGGCACCGAGCGCCTCGTCCTCGCGGTCGAGACCCGGCTGACCGATCCGGCCGCGCGGGCCGCGCTGCGGCGCGCGATCGAGGCCGCACTCGCCGCGGCGCTCGAACAGCCGCCGGACGCGATCCTGCTGTGTCCGCCCCACACCGTGCCCAAGACCTCCAGCGGTAAGATCCGGCGCGCGGCGGCCCGTGCCCGTTACGAGGCGGGCGAGCTCACGGGGCCGGCGCCCGAGGGCGGCACGTTCCGGTTGCAGCTCCTGCGCGCCGCCGCCGCGGGCCGGCTCCACCGCACCGTCCGCCGCGCCGCCACGTGGGCCTACGCCGCTTGGTGGTGGCTGCTCCTCCTCGTCCTCGGCGCGCCGGTCTGGGCACTCGTCCTGGCGCTGCCCCGGCGGAGCTGGCGCCACGCCGTTCTAAGGGCCGCCGCCCGGACCTTCCTGCGGCTGAGCGGCACGCGCCTGAGCGTGACCGGCGCGCCGCTCGAACCGCAGGGCGCCGCGGTCGTCGTGGCGAACCACCAGAGCTATCTCGACGGCCTGGTCCTCGCCGCCTCTCTCCCAGGATCTCCCGTCTTTCTGGCCAAGCAGGAACTCGCCGGGCAGCGCGTGGCCGGCCCCTTCCTGCGCCGGCTCGGGACCGTGTTCGTCCACCGCGACGAGGCGACCGGCGTCTCGGACGCCGCGGCGCTGTGCGACAGGATCCGCGCGGGCGAGCGGCTCATCGCGTTCCCGGAGGGCACCTTCACCCGGAGCCCTGGCCTCCTCCCGTTCCACCTCGGCGCCTTCCAGGCCGCCTGCCGGGCCCGCGTTCCGGTCCTGCCGCTCACGCTCTCGGGCACGCGCTCGATCCTGCGGGCCGACCAGTGGTTCCCGCGCCGCGGCGCCGTCGGCCTCCATGTCGGGGCGCCGCTCGTCCCTGCGGGCGAGGACTTCCACGCCGCGCTGCGCCTGCGCGACGCCGCCCGCGCGGCGATCCTGGCGCGGAGCGGCGAGCCCGATCTGGCGGACGAGGTGCCGACCCGGCTGCCCGCCTCCGCGGCCTGATTCCAGACGGTGGCCGACCTCATGCGCGCACTTTCCCTCGAGACCACGGCCGAGCCGGTCCGGTTCGCCCGCGACACGATCCCGGGGCTCCTGCGGGAGCAAGCGAGCCGGCGCCCGGCGATGCCGGCCTACGTCGCCTACGATGGCGAGGCGGGTGATTTCGTGTCGTGGAGCTGGGACGAGGTGGCGGAGCGCGTGGAGGAACGGCGCGCGGCCCTCGCGTCTGAGGGCTTGAGCCCCGGCGACCGGATCGCGCTGTGGTTGCCCAACGGCCTCGAATGGGTGTGCTTCGATCAGGCCGCCCTGGCGCTCGGCCTCGTCGTCGTCCCGCTCTTTACCCGGGACTCGCCCGCGAGCCTGCGCGCGATCCTGGCCGATTCGGGTGCAATCCTCGTCCTCGTGCAGGGTGCCGACGACTGGCGGAGCCTCGGACCCGCGGCGGCGCCCCTGGTCCGGCGCGTGATCGCCGTCGATGCGCCCGCCGCGCCCGAGCCCGGTATCGTGCGGGGCCTCGGCGAG
>NZ_LSIX01000902.1:0-1598 GCF_001556475.1 Methylobacterium sp. CCH5-D2
GGGGCTCAGACCGGCGGGCAGGGCTGTCCGCCGGGCAGCACCACCTCGGCGTTGCCCCAGTAGGCCCTGCCCTCCCGCACCGGCCAGACCGTGGTGTAGGAGAAGGTCCAGTTGGCAAGGGTCGGGAAGACCCGGAACAGGGCGGCGTAGCGCATCCGCACCTCCGCCATCACGTAGCGCCCGCCCGCCGTGCTCCCCGTCGGCGCGGGCCCGATCACCGAGCCGACGCTGCGGGCCTCGTCCTTCTGCGCCGCGCTCGAGCAGACCCGCGCCACGGCGGCGCCGTCCTTCAGGTAGACGCCCGCCGCCGTGAGCACGATGCCCGCGGCCCCGATGTCGTAGGGCGTCGCCACCGCCTGCGCGGCCGCGAAGACCTCGTCGAGCGGGGGATTCGTGCCGGAGATCAGGTCCGCCATGGTGCTGGCGGCGAGATCGAGCCGCTTGGCGGTCGAGAAGGCCCGCGGCAGCTCGACGGCGGCCATGAACAGGCCGAGCAGGATCGGCACGATGATCGCGAACTCGACCGCGCTGGCGCCAGACCGCGCGCGGGCGAAGCGCCGGGCGAGCGGCCCCGGCCTCACTGGCAGACCTTCCCGGCATAGGGCTCGGTGGAGAAGATCGCCGTCGACACGAGGAGCTGGCTGTTGGCGCCCATCGGATGGCGGGTGAAATCGAGCGCGTTGAACAGGCGCAGCACGGGCACGGCCGCCCGCAGGGCGACGATGTCCCCGCCCAGCGGGCACTGGAAGGTGCTGCCGAAGCTCTGGGCCCAGCCCTTCCTCTGGCTGTCGTAGGGTTCGGCCGGGCGGACCGCGCCGAAGCTCGAGCCCCGCGTCACGTCGAGCCTGAGGTCCTGGCAGCGGAACAGCACCGCGGCGCTGCCGCACATGATGCGGCGCAGGCGGCTGGCCGGGTCGTTGCCGTCCGCCGCGTCCTGGAACGCACCGGTGCGCAGCGCGCGCGTCGCCCGATCGACCGCGCTGTCCAGCGTCTGCTGCGACAGGGTCATCATGGCCGCCTCCACCACCACGCAGAGCAGCAGCAGGAACGGGACCGCCAGCAGCGCGAACTCGACCGCGCCCGCGCCCGAGCGCGCCCGCGCGAAATCGCGCCCGGCACCGAGCAGGCGAGCCCGCAGGGATGTCGATCGATCTCGCGACAGGAGTGCGGGAGGGCCGCTCGGGGCAGGCATATTCCAGGGCCGGTTGCGCGGTCCGGCAGATCGTCCCATCGGAGCGCCGGACATGATCGGCAGTTCTAGGCGCACCACCCTTTACAACCCGTGAGATTTTCCCGCCGCGATTGTGGGGTCGCGGCGCGTTGTCCTTGCAACTTAAGCTGTGATTCCGCAGATATTTACAACCTGACGAGGCAGCGCGGTTCATTAACCTGCCCGGTCCTAAGGATGTCGCCTGCGAAGATTTGCGCGGGCGAACGATGTGATGCGGGGGGGTCGGCACAGGAGGGCGCGGAGCTGTCGCGCGCGCGGCGCCCTCGCGGCCTTTCGCGCCGACCGCCGGGGCTCCGTCGCTCTGATCTTCGGCCTCGGCGGCACGGTCCTGGTTGGGCTTGTGGGCGGTGGGATCGACTACGCCCGG
>NZ_LSIX01000903.1:0-4224 GCF_001556475.1 Methylobacterium sp. CCH5-D2
GTTCCAGGTCGCGGGCGCCTATCGGATCGCCGCCTTCCGCAACGTCTTCAAGTCGGCCGTCACGCTGTGCGCCGGCTGGACGCTGAGCTTCCTCGCCGTCGCGGCGGTCCTGCTGGTGACGAAGCTCGGCGACAACTACTCGCGGCTCTGGCTCGGCACCTACTTCGCGGCGGGCCTGCCCCTGCTGCTCGCGGGCCGCCTCGTCCTCGGCCGGGTGATCCGCGACCAGACCCGCAAGGGGCGCTTCGACCGGCTCACCGCCATCGTCGGCGGCGGCCCCGCGGCGGAGGAACTCATCGCCGCCCTGGAGACCCAGAAGGAGAGCGGCATCCGCGTCGTCGGCGTCTTCGACGACCGCGGCGACGCGCGCTCGGGCGACGTGGTGGCGGGCTACCCCAAGCTCGGCACGGTGAGCGACCTCGTGGCCTATGCTCGCCACACCCGGCTCGACCTCATCGTGTTCACGATCCCCATCTCGGCCGAGGCGCGCATCCTGCAGATGCTCGCCAAGCTCTGGGTGCTGCCGATCGACATCCGGCTCTCGGCCCACGCCACCAAGCTGCGGCTTCGCCCGCGCAGCTACTCCTATCTCGGCTCGGTGCCGGTGCTCGACGTGTTCGACAAGCCGATCGCCGACTGGGACGTGGTGGTGAAGGCGGTGTTCGACCGCTGCGTCGGCGCCCTGCTGCTCGTCGGCCTCGCCCCCGTGATGCTCGGCGTGGCGGCAGCCGTGCGGCTCACCTCGCGCGGGCCGATCCTGTTCCGGCAGAAGCGGCACGGCTTCAACAACGAGATCATCGAGGTGCTGAAGTTCCGCTCGATGTATGTCGAGCAGTGCGACCCGACCGCCGTGCGCCAAGTCACCCGGGACGACCCGCGGGTGACGCCGGTCGGCCGCTTCATCCGCAAGACCTCGCTCGACGAGCTGCCCCAGCTCTTCAACGTGCTGAAGGGCGACCTCTCGCTCGTCGGGCCCCGCCCGCACGCGATCGGGGCGCGGGCCGCCAACACGTTCTACGACCAGGTGGTGGACGGCTACTTCGCCCGCCACAAGGTCAAGCCCGGCATCACCGGCTGGGCCCAGATCAACGGCTGGCGCGGCGAGACCGACACCAGCGAGAAGATCCAGCGCCGCGTCGAGCACGACCTCTACTACATCGAGAACTGGTCGGTGCTGTTCGACCTGCAGATCCTCGTGACCACCCCCTTCGCCCTGCTCAAGGCCGAGAACGCGTACTGAGCGAGCGCGCATGCGGGACGGGCCGCCCGGCGGAAGCCGGGCGGCCCGTCTCCATCTGTCGGCGGGCGCCCGGGGGGCTGCCCGGCGCCGGCTACGGCAGGGCGCCGGCCTTCTCCTTGGCCTTCATGATGGTGTCGCGGCAGGCGTCGGCGTTGCCGGCCTTGTCCTCGGCGCGGGCCTTCTCGACGAGCTTGCGCGCCTCGTTCACGCCCGCGGCCGTCGACTGGGCCTTGGGGTCGCTCGGCTTCACGTCCGGCGCCTTGTCGAGGGCCTTGTCGGAGTTTGAGGAGACCGGGCCGCCCGGCGGCACGGTGCCCGTCACCTGCGCGGCCCCGGCGCTGTCGAGCCGCTTCTCCAGCGTGGTGATCTCGTCGGCGCAGGGCGTGGCGAGCGCGGGCGCCGTCATCAGCAACAGGCCGGCCAGGGCATAGCTCATCCGCATCGGGCGTCTCTCCGTCTTCGTTCGTTCGGGATCGTTGTTCGCCCGTGGCAATCGACGGTCGCGCGAGCCCGTTCCCGAGACCTGAGGCCGCAGGCCCCTGACGCGAGAAGCCCCGCGGACCGTGGGGTCCGCGGGGCTTCTCTCCTGCGTTCGTCGTTGGACCGTGGCGTCAGTACTTGCGCACCAGCGGCTGCGGCTCGGCCATCGGCACCGGCGCCTCGCCGAAGGTGTAGCGGATGCCGCCGTAGACCGAGAGCGGCTGCCCGAGCGTCGTGGTGCGCGGGT
Organism: Methylobacterium sp. CCH5-D2; assembly: GCF_001556475.1. Classification (NCBI taxonomy): domain Bacteria; kingdom Pseudomonadati; phylum Pseudomonadota; class Alphaproteobacteria; order Hyphomicrobiales; family Methylobacteriaceae; genus Methylobacterium; species Methylobacterium sp. CCH5-D2. The sequence goes on from NZ_LSIX01000903.1 coordinate 1,968, forward strand.
CGTTCACCGGATAGCGGTTGGCCACGAGGCCCGGCTCGAAGAACGTGCCGAAGTTGCTGTAGCGGTTGTTCGTCAGGTTGGTGACGTAGCCGAACACCTCGAGGTTGGGGTTCACGCGGTAGCTCGTGTTGAGGTTCAGCACGTACCACGGCGGCAGCTTGCGGTTCAGGTTCGACTCGTCGCCGCGGTAATAGGCGGACGAGAAGGCCTGCAGCGCCATGCCGACGCGCCAGCGCGGCAGCAGCTCGACGTCGAAGCCGACCTTGAACTGGTGGTCGGGGATCAGCGGCACCTTGTTGCCCGGCACCACGAAGATCGCGCCGTCGTCCGAGAGCGGGTTGTTGGGCGAGGACAGCGTGCCGTTGAAGCGGAAGGTGGCGTCGATCAGCGCGTAGTTGGCGTAGACCGAGAGCCAGTCGGAGACGTATTCGAGCCCGACCTCGACGCCCTGGCGGCGGGTGGCCGGCACGTTCACGAAGTAGCCGCGCGCGGCGTTGCCCGGGGTGGCGAGCGACAGGATGTCGTTGGTGAGGTCGGTGCGGAAGGCGCCGATCTTATAGTTCACCAGGCCGCCGTCGTAGAAGTTCGGCAGCGCGCCGCGGAAGCCCACCTCGTAGGTCTGGCCGGTGACCTGCTTGAGCGGCGGGTCGGCGACCAGCGAGTTCGGGATCAGGCAGGGCCGCAGCGGGTTGGCGCAGGCGAGCTCCAGCGGCGTCGGGGCACGGTTCGATTCCGAGTAGCCGCCGTAGAGCGACAGCCCGGGGCTGAACCGGTAGGTCAGGCCGGCGAGCGGGTTGATCTTGCTGTAGTAGTGCGTCCCCGTCACGTCCGGCGAGAAGCCGGTCTGGTCCTGGCTGGAGATGCGGGCGAAGTTCAGCCGCGCGCCGGCCGTGAGCGAGAGCCGGTCGGTCAGGTCGATCGTGTCGGTCGTGTAGAGGCCCATGTAGAGGTTGTTGCCCGTGACCGAGCTCGGCGCGATGCCGAGCGCGCCCGCCGTGCGGATGAAGTCGGTGCCGAGCCCCGGGATGTTGCCGTAGAACGGGTTCGCCGGGTTCGTGGTGACGCTGAGGTCCGGGTTGATCACGCCGAGCGTGCTCGACGACTTGTAGCTGTAGTTCGCCACGTCGATCGAGCCGCCGACCACGAAGCTGTTGCCGAACCCGAACACCGTGTCGCGGTTGGCCGCCTGGAGCGAGCCGCCGTAGCCGGTGGCCTCGGTCTTGGTGACGTCGAGGGTGCCGTAGGGCACGCCCGCCGTGAACGGAATGCCGTTGGCGCCGGCGCCGCGGCCGAGGATCAGGAACTGGTTGGTGAAGGCGTTGCGGCTCTGGCCCGGCGCCTGCTCGAAGCCGTCGTCCTCGTAGCAGAGACGGCCGCGGAACGAGGAGTTGCGCGAGCAGTTCTCGAAGTCGCCGTCGTTGCCGTCGATGTAGCGCTGGCTGAAGCGGCGGAAGTAGGCGTTGCCGGACAGGTCCCAGGTCGGCGAGATGTCGACGCGGCCGGTCATCTGCAGCGTGCCGACCTCGGTCGTGGTGGTCTGCGGGTAGGTGAAGATCGCCCGCGGATCGACGTGGGTGAAGTCGACCGGGGTGGCCGCGGCGGCGCCGAAATAGGTGCGCGCGAGCTGGCCGATCAGGTGGAACTCGGAATCCGGGGTGCGGTAGCCGAGGTCGGCGTAGACGCGGCCGATCGTGCTCGGCGACTGGTAGCGCCAGCCGCGGTCGTTCAGGCCGTCGCCCGCGAAGTAGAAGCTCCACGGCCCGATCATCTTGCCGTACTGGAGCGAGCCGGCGATGCGGCCGTCCGAGCCGCCGAGCGCGGTGATCTCGGTGCCCTGCCAGGTGAAGCCGTTCTTCATCTGGATGTTGATCGCGCCGCCGAGGGCGTTCAGGCCGAAGACCGGGTTGCCGGTCACCACGTCGATCCGGTTGATCGCGACCTGCGGGATCAGGTCGAGGTTGACCGTGTCGCCGAAGGCCTCGTTGATGCGCACGCCGTTCTGATAGACGGCCAGCCCCTGCGGCACGCCGGTCACCGGCGAGGCCTGGAAGCCGCGATAGTTGATGTCGAGGCGGTTGTTGTTGCCCTGGCTGTCCGAGATGTTGAGGCCCGGCACGCGGCGGGCCAGCGTCTCGACGGCGTTGAAGGTCGCCCGGTCGAAGTTCAGGTCGGCGGCGGTCACCGTCTCGACCGTGCTGGGGATCTTCCAGAGCGGCTGGGCGCCGCCGACCTGAACTTCGACCGGGCGACCTTCAAC
>NZ_LSIX01000904.1:0-1935 GCF_001556475.1 Methylobacterium sp. CCH5-D2
CCCGCCGCGGCGGGGCCGGGCGGGTTGGCTCTCTAGGATCTGCGATAACGCATCAGCGCCAATCAGTACCCGTAGCCGTAGTAGCCGTAGGGCCGACCGTAGCCATAGTCGTACCCACCATAACCGACCGGAGCATAGCCGTAACCGTAGCCGGGATAGCCGTAGCCGCCGTACAGGCCGCCCGCGGCGAGACCGAGCCCGACGCCGAGGCCCACGCCGCCAAGGCCGTAGCCGATGCCGCGGCGATAGCCGATCCCCCGGTAGCCGTAGCCGCCGCGATAGAAGCCACCACGATACCCGCCGAAGCCAACGCCACGGTAGCCGCCGAAGCCACCGCGGTAACCACCAAAGCCGCCGCGGAAGCCATGACCGCCGAAGCCACCGCCGTGGTAGCCGCCGCCGAACGGACGCGCGTCGGCTGAGGCCGGAGCAAACGCGAGCGCAGCGAGAACCGCCGTAGAAGCAAGAACAAGACGCTTCATCGAAATCATCTCCAATCCGATAATTCTGCCCTGGCAACGCCTCGTAGCGGCCCCTGTATCCGTTCCATTATGACGCAGGCACCTGCAGATATGTTTCCATATGTTTCTGATAGTTCACGAGAATAAGCTCGATGGAATGGTGATAGACTTCGGTTCGGGCTGCTTAATAGTGAGAGGTTGCGGGAGCATCTCCTGCCGAAATTACCTATCCAGCGGCCGCTCACGCGGACAGCCGTTCTCGGTGTCGTCTCAGGTCGTCACGGAGCCGCGGCATGAACGGCGACGTGCTGTCGAGTTGGCCTACCTCGTGGCATAGCCGCTCCAGAGCCTCCGTTTGGGCGTGCAAGCCGTCAACTGAGGCAAGATAGGCCCAGATCGCCGCGTCGGCCTCGCCGAGGTCGGCGGGCTGCTCAGCCGCGAGCAGTTCGCGGAAGACCTGGAGCGTCCGATCGAGAATGCCCAACGTCCTACCCTCGCTTCTAGGAAGATGCTGGCCAGCTCAGGCAAACGCCCAGCGCCTCGCCCGGTTCGCAGTGCAACGTTTCGCTAACGCTACGGCATCACCCTGAGTGGCATGTCGAAGCGTACCACCCGTACCCTGCGCGCCAGCCTGTGGGTTGCCGCTGCCGTGCTGTGCTGCCTCTCGGCGGCCATGCTGATTGATGCGAACAAACGCGAGGCGAAGACCGCCGAACAGCAGAACGTCGGCGATCCTGGCACCACCGGATCAATCAAGCACATGCGCTGGTGCGGAGCTGCACCATGGTGCAACTGAGAGCCGGCCGAAGCTCCGCATAGAGGTTTCATTAACCATGCGCTGAACAGCGTGTACGTGTCAGCCCGAAGGGTTCATCCGTGCACCAGCCCCGCTCCATCAGCGCTCAGGACTTCGCAAGCGACTGCCCTGTGCCGCTCGATCTTGTAGCCCGCCTTACCCGGGCTGCACCCGAGGCCCTCGCCGAGCTGCTCGAAGGAATTCCAGCAGCAAGGCGGGCTCAGCTCGCGGTATGGCTCTACGGCCGGAGCCATACGCATGAGATCGGCATTCGCATCGCGGCTACTTGCAAAGAAGACACCCTGCGCCGAGCTGCCGGCCCACTCGGCAACGTTCTCCATGAACTCTCGCGCCGGCCCTACGTGGCACCGAGCCACGGGGCCCGTCCCAACACGGCGCGTCGGATCAGCCTCGGCGGATCATACGGCGCAGCTCGCGCTGTCGCGTAACACTCTGCCTCATGCGTGGGCCAGCACGGGCTTGCAGACAGCTGACCGAGCGAGTGGCTTCCACTGCAACGCTTCGTTGACGGGTCTGACCTAGGCTGATTGTTGCGATTGGACCTCCGGGTCCGAACGCCCGCAGAGCAGCGCCACGGCTCCCAAGACAGGGCTATGAGGCGTGGCCTCGCTGGCGTCGTCGCATGTGAGGCCCGCCGCTGTCCCTCAGTGGCGGGCC
>NZ_LSIX01000905.1:0-1761 GCF_001556475.1 Methylobacterium sp. CCH5-D2
CAAGGACGACGCCGCCCACGCTTCTCTTTCTCAGATCAACTTGTCAAAGAGCGCCGGGGGCGAAACCCCGAAACCTCATCTCATCGAGAACAGCAAATACACCTGCCGGATCGATACACCGGGCGAGATGCGCTCGTGTTGCCGAAGAGAGCGAGCCGTCCAAGAGACGGCTCAGCGACCGGGCCGCTGCTGCGGCCGGCGCCGATGGGCTGGGGTATACGGACGCCTCCTCGGCCCGTCAACACGGAAAGTGAAGCGCCCGCGAAAAATCTGCGACACATCGATGACGGTCGCCCACGACCGACCTCGCGCAAGCGCGGGCCATTCCGAAGGGTGGGAGCGCTCAGTAACCTTTCTTCACCTGCGCCAACGCCGTGCGGAGTCCTTGCGCGACACGGGCGCGCTCCTCGGGCGAGGCGTCGCGGGCGACGGCGACGTGCTCGCGGCGCGAGACCAGGGTGAGGCGCTGGAGGCCGTACTCCTCGTCCTCAACCTGGGTGAGCTTGGTCCAGAGCGGATTGAAGCGCCATTCGCGGCGCTCGCCCCGGTGACTGACTCGAGCGAGGAAGACCTCGATCTGCGAGATCATCACCTCCTCGAAGGAGCGGCCGCGGCGAAAGCTGACCTTCAGCGCCGCGTAGATTGCCAGCATGTCGAGCCCGAAGAAGCCGGCCACCGGCCAGAAGCCCATGCGCCAGCACCAGATCGAGACGGTCAGAGAGACGAGGCAGCAGCCCGTCATCACGATCCGGAAGCCCAGGCGGCTCAGCGACTGGTGCGGCCGGATCGTTGCGCTGAAGACCGGACGGTCGACGCTGTCCGGGTCGAGCCCGTCGGGATGGACTGAGAGGTTGCCGCGCGCCATGCGCCCAATATAACGCTCCGATGCCGCCCAGAAAGACGCTCGACGCCAACACAACGCCGCGCGTGTCGCGGGCGCGAAAGGTCACGGCCAAGGTCGCGCCGCTGGCGAAGGCTCCGGCGCGGCCGAAGGAGCCGATGGGGCCGAAGACAGTCGCGGGCACGCTCGCCGCGCCGCTTACCGCCCATGTCGAAACCGCCCCCGAACCGGTCGACGCGGCGACCCTCGCCGAGATCTTCCGGCGCCTCAGCGCGCGCGACCCGGAGCCGCGGGCTGAGCTCGAGTATCTGAACCCCTACACGCTGCTCGTCGCCGTGGTGCTGTCGGCCCAGGCGACCGACCGCAGCGTCAACCTCGCCACCCGGCCGCTCTTCGCGGTCGCCGACAACCCGAAGGCGATGCTGGCGCTCGGCGAGGAACGGGTGCGCGACTTCATCCGCACCATCGGCCTGTTCAACACCAAGGCCAGGAACGTGATCGCGCTCTCGCGCATCCTGGTCGAGGTGCATGGCGGCGCGGTGCCGCAGTCGCAGGAAGAGTTGCAAGTGCTACCCGGCGTCGGCGCCAAGACGGCGAGCGTGGTACTCAACGTCGCCTTCGGGGTTCCGCGGATCGCGGTCGATACCCATATCTTTAGGGTCTCCAACCGGATCCCGCTCGTGGTCGCGTCGACGACCGACAAGGTGCAGGCCGGCCTGGAGGCGATCGTGCCCGAGCCCTACCGCCTCAACGCCCATCACTGGCTGATCCTGTTCGGCCGCTACATCTGCAAGGCGCGCAAGCCCGATTGCCCGGTCTGCCCGATCAGCGACCTCTGCCGCTACCCGGCCAAGACGCTCTGAAAGGTCCCGGATTCCAAAGGTCGAGACCTTTGGCGGGTGCAGGGCAGAGCCCTGCTG
>NZ_LSIX01000906.1:0-725 GCF_001556475.1 Methylobacterium sp. CCH5-D2
GCCCGCCACGACGCCCGCGGCGGTGCCCCCGGAGGCCACGAGTAGGGCCGCCTCCCCCGCCGCCACCATCTTCTCGGTGACCATGCGCTGGGCCTCGACCTGCGCCGCCGAGCCGCCGAGCGACAGCATGGCGAGGCGCAGGCCGATCACCTGCTGCGACTCGAAGGCCAGCATCGTGGCGTCCATGCCGAGCTTCCACCAGGGAGCGAACATGCCTGTCTCCGTGCGCGCGTCCTCGCGCGGGCGCTGTCGTCAAGCTCGCGGGAACCGGGGCGGTTCCCGCGAGGGCTCGGCTCACCAGTCGAAGCTGCGGCCCTTCGCGGCGGAGCCGCCGAGGCTGATCTTCGGGGTCTCCTTCTTCTGCCCGCCGAGGCTGATCTTCTTCTGTCCGGGCTTGTTGCCGGGCTCCGGGACGGCGGCGGGCTTGGGCGGCGGCAGGTGCGCCTGCCCGTGGATCACCGAGCCGATCTCGCCCGCGACGCGGACCAGATCCTCGCGCTCGCAGGCCCGGGCGACCTTCAGGCCGAGCTGATGCATGTGGCTCTTGCCGTACAGGTAGGTCGCGAGCTGCGCCCGCTTCAGCGGCGGGATCGCCTCGAGAAGTTCCGGCAGGTCGTACGCGTCGGCCCGGTAGATCGCGCCGAGCGTCTCCATGGGGACCGGACAGGCGACGTCGGGCTCGGCGGCGCTGGTCGGATGCGATTCTGTCTCTTATACACATCTCC
>NZ_LSIX01000907.1:0-6523 GCF_001556475.1 Methylobacterium sp. CCH5-D2
GAAGTCTAGGGAGGAAACGCCCAAAAGAGGGCTGCGCGACCGCGACGCCATCGCGATCGTGCACAAGCGTTGTGACACGTCATGTTGCGCCGCACCATCCCCCGATCCGGGGATGGTGTCATGTCCTGACTGCATGGAACTGTACCACGTCCACGACCATCCGGACCGAACTCGGTGGAGCCGGCGGCCTCGTACCTGCACGGAACAGGGCGTAACGCGGGCGGAGCCGTCCAGGGGATCTTAAGACAAAGGCCTCAGCATCGGCCAGGAGCTTCGAGAAAAGGCCGCCATGCTGCTGTACGTGTCCGCCGCCTGGGCGGGTGGAACCCTGACCCTGGCCGCCCTCTGGCAGCCGCTCGGCCCGGCGCTCGCGCTGGTGGCGGCCCCCTTCGGCGCGAGCGCGGTCACGGCCGGGGCCGCCTGCCTCGCCGCCCTGCGGCCGGATGCCCGGCGCGGCCGGGGCAACCCGCCCCCGGGCGGCGCGCCCCTGGATTGGCAGGAGGCCCACTGAGACAGGCTGCCGGCGGCCCGAAGGCTGGTGTTCGGGCGGCGTTGCGCGCACAAGACGGCAGATTCCGGCGGGGAAGCCGCCGCCCATGGAGCGCCCGTCGATGAACCCGGCCGACCTCGCCGCGCACGCCCATCAGGTCCTGCAGGAGGCGGACATCGCCGAGTTGCCGAACCGCTACCGCGGCAAGGTGCGCGACAACTACGATCTCGCGGACGGGCGCCGCATCCTGATCACCACCGACCGGATCAGCGCCTTCGACCGGGCGCTCGCCGCGATCCCCTTCAAGGGCGCGGTGCTGACTCGAACCGCGCGCTTCTGGTTCGAGCGCACGGCCGACATCTGCCCCAACCACGTCCTCGCCTATCCGGACCCGAACGTCGTCGTGGCCAAGCGCCTCGACATCCTCCCGGTCGAGGTGGTGGTGCGCGGCTATCTCGCCGGCACCACCTCGACCTCGATCCTGACCCGCTACCGGGCCGGCGAGCGGACGATGTACGGCCACAGCTTCCCCGACGGCATGCGCCCCAACGAGCGGTTGCCCCGGCCCATCATCACCCCCACCACCAAGGCCTTCGACGGCGGCCACGACGAGCCGCTGACCGAGGCCGAGATCCTGGAGACGGGGCTCCTCACGGCGGAGCAGTGGCGCACGGTGTCGGAGGCCGCGCTCGCCCTGTTCGCCCGCGGCCAGGCGCTCGCGGCCGAGCGCGGCCTGATCCTGGCCGACACCAAGTACGAGTTCGGCACCGACGCGGACGGGCGCATCGTGTTGGCCGACGAGATCCACACTCCCGACAGCAGCCGCTACTGGTTCGCTGCGAGCTACCCGGAGCGGCTCGCCGCGGGCACGGCGCCCGAGAGCTTCGACAAGGACTTCGTGCGCAACTGGGTGGTGGCCCGCTGCGACCCCTACCGCGATCCGATCCCCGAGATCCCGCCCGAGGTCGTGCTGGAGACGGCGGCCGTCTACATCGGCGCCTACGAGCGGATCACGGGCGAGCGCTTCGTGCTGCCCGACCCGGCCGAGGTGCCGCTGGAGCGCGTCCGCCGCAACCTCGCCGCCGCCGGGCTCCTGGGCGCGCGGACCTGAGGCCGGCGGCAACCTTCCAAGCCGGCACCGCCTGCCGACAGGGACCGCCTGCGGCGCACCGGATCTTTGAAAGCACATTCCGCGGGTGACGGCGTAGATTTCCATCGTGACGCAGGTGCTTACGGGCGCCGCGCATCCGACCCGCGGACAGGCACGATGGCTTCGAGCGACAGGACACACGCCAACAGGATCGATTTCAACAGGACCGATGCGGCGCGGGAACCGTCCCCGCGCCCTCCGTGTACGGGCCGCCTCCCCGCGACAGCCCCCGCACGGAAGGATGACGACGATGTTCGATCTCGACGCGACCCTTGATCTCCTCGATACGCCCGCGCTTCCGGAGGAGGACGCCGTCGTATGGGCGCCGCGCGACCGCGGTCACGGCAGGGCCGCCCTGGCGGCGGCCCTCGACGACGGGCTCCTGTCGGAGGAGGTCGACGCGATCCTGGCCGGCCGCCGGGTGGTCGAGGCCTTCCCGGTCCGCCGCGGCGAGACCCCGCCGGCCTACGCGACCCGCGCCGTCGCCGAGATGATGGCGGCCTACCTGCGGTAGGCCCTGCCGCCCCTATAGCGGAACGCTATGGCCCGGTGACGCAAGCTGTATTTGTGGCCCCGGCCGCGCCCCCGTAGATCGTCGTGACGGCGGGGAGGACGCGATGCGGACGATCGACCACGGGCAGCACCAGGACATCCGCGACGCGGTGCGCGCGCTCTGCGCCGAGTTCCCGCCCGCGTACCACCGCGAGGTCGACGCGGCGCGCGGCTACCCGGAAGCCTTCGTGGACGCGCTGACCCGGGCCGGCTGGATGGCCGCGCTCATCCCGGAAGCCTACGGCGGTTCCGGCCTCGGGCTCACGGAAGCCTCCGTGATCATGGAGGAGATCAACCGCTCGGGCGGCAATTCCGGCGCCTGCCACGGGCAGATGTACAACATGAACACGCTGGTGCGGCACGGCTCGGAGGCGCAGCGCCGGCACTACCTGCCGAAGATCGCCGCCGGGGAACTGCGCCTGCAATCGATGGGCGTGACCGAGCCGACGGCCGGCACCGACACGACGAAGATCAAGACCACGGCTTCGCGCCGGGGCGACCGCTGGGTGATCAACGGGCAGAAGGTCTGGATCTCGCGCATCCAGCACTCCGACCTGATGATCCTCCTGGCCCGCACCACGCCGCTCGATCAGGTCGCCAAGAAGTCGGAGGGGCTCTCGATCTTCCTCGTGGACCTGCACGAGGCGAGAGCGAAGGGCATGGCCGTCCGCCCGATCCTCAACATGGTCAACCACGAGACCAACGAGTTGTTCTTCGACGACCTCGAGATCCCGGCCGAGAACCTGATCGGCGAGGAGGGGCAGGGCTTTCGGTACATCCTCACCGGGCTCAACGCCGAGCGGGCGCTGATCGCGGCCGAGTGCATCGGCGACGGCTACTGGTTCATCGACAAGGTCACGGCCTACGCGCGTGAGCGCACCGTGTTCGGCCGCCCGATCGGCCAGAACCAGGGCGTGCAGTTCCCGATCGCGGAGAGCTTCATCGAGGTCGAGGCGGCCAACCTCATGCGCTACGAGGCCTGCCGGCTCTACGACGCGGGCGAGCCCTGCGGGGCCCAGGCCAACATGGCCAAGTACCTCGCCGCCAAGGCGAGCTGGGAAGCGGCCAACGCCTGCATCCAGTTCCACGGCGGCTTCGGCTTCGCGGCCGAGTACGACGTCGAGCGCAAGTTCCGCGAGACGCGGCTCTATCAGGTCGCGCCGATCTCCACGAACCTGATCCTGTCCTACGTGGCCGAGCACATCCTGGGGTTGCCGCGCTCGTTCTGAGGCCGCCCCCCTCTCCTCGCATACGGGGGAGAGGGAGATCCGCGCCCTCCGGCGCCGCCGACCGGAGAACGCGTTCAGGCCGCCGACCGGCCTGCCGTGAAGGCGGCGTGGTCGGCCATCAGCGCGCCCGAGAGCGCCGCGGCGATTAGGGCCCGGGTCTCCTCGACGCCGTAGAGGGCCACGAAGGAGCCGAAACGGGGGCCGCGGGCCTCGCCGAACAGCACGTTGTAGATCGTGGAGAACCACGCCTGCGACACGCCGGGCCGCCCGTCCGGACTCTTGGCCTTGCCGGAGAGGTCGGGGAAGTGGCGCCGCCCGACCTCGTAGACCGCGGCCTGCAAGGCCTCCGGATCGGTCGAGCCGGCATGCGGCGCCAGCGTCGCGGCCAGATCCTCCAGCGCCGCGCGCTCCTCGGCGGTCGGCTCCCGGTATGTCTTGGCCGGGCGCACGAAGTCGCGGAAATAGGCCAGCGCGTGCCCGACCAGCCGGTCGAGATAGGGGTGCGTCTCGGGCCCGATCCCGGGGGCGTAGCGCCGGATGAAGCCCCAGAGCACCGCCTTGTCCTCGGTGTTGGCCACCGCCGCGAGGTTCAGGAGCATCGCGAAGTTGACGCCCCCGCCCTCGACGCGCTCAGGCTCGGGCGGCGTTCCGGCGTGCAGGTGCCAGACCGGGTTGCCGAGGCGCAGCTTGGCGTCCTGGCTCCGGTAGCGGTCGAGGAAGTTCAGGTACTCGTCGACGTGGCGCGGGATCACGTCGAAGAACAGGCGCTTGGCCTCGCGCGGCTTGCTGAACATGAACAGCGCGAGCGAATCCGGCGTACCGTAGGCGAGCCACTCGTCGATGGTGAGCCCGTTGCCCTTCGACTTCGAGATCTTCTGTCCCCGCTCGTCGAGGAAGAGCTCGTAGTTGAAGCCCTCCGGCGGCTCGGCCCCGAGCGCGCGGGCGATCTGACCCGAGAGCTTGACCGAGTCGATCAGGTCCTTGCCTGCCATCTCGTAGTCGATGCCGAGCGCCACCCAGCGCATCGCCCAGTCGGGCTTCCACTGCAGCTTGGCGTGGCCGCCGGTCAGCGGAGTCTCGTAGGCCTCGCCCGTGGCGGGGTCGCGCCAGGCGAGCGTGCCCTTCGCGGCGTCCACGCGATCGATCGGCACCTGCATCACGTGGCCGGTGACCGGGTGGATCGGCAGGAAGGGGGAGTAGCTCGCCGAGCGCTCGGCGCGCAGCGAGGGCAGCATGATGTCCATCACCGCCTGGTAGCGCTCGGCCACCAGCATCAGCGTCGCGTCGAAGGCGCCCGAGCGGTAGCACTCGGTGGCCGAGCGGAACTCGTAGTCGAAGCCGAAGGCGTCGAGGAAGCGGCGCAGCTCCGCGTTGTTGTGCGCGCCGAAGCTGTCATGCGTCCCGAATGGATCGGGCACCTGCGTCAGCGGCAGGTTGAGGGCGCCCTGCAGGAGTTCGCGGTTCGGCACGTTGTCCGGCACCTTGCGCAGGCCGTCCATGTCGTCCGAGAAGGCGATCAGGCGCGTCGGCACCGCGTCCTTCGTCAGCACCCGGAATGCGTGGCGCACCATCGAGGTGCGGGCGACCTCGCCGAAGGTGCCGATATGCGGCAGGCCCGACGGGCCGTAGCCGGTCTCGAACAGAACTTCGTTCTTGGGTTTCCGCTCCAGCCGCGCGACGAGCTTGCGCGCCTCCTCGAAGGGCCAGGCGGCGGCGTGCGCGGCCGCCTCGATCAGGTCGGGGTCGAGGGTGAGCGGGGCGGGCATGAAGCGGTACGTTCCAGCATGTGCCGAGAACCCGCCTCACTACGGTAGGGGCGCCGGACGGGTCAACGCGGGGGGCTCATGCCGGATCCGCGCTGGAAGGGACGCCAGGATCGCCGGCGAGGTCGCGCTCCAGCCCGCGCACGGCCTCGACATAGGCCGGGAATGTCGCCCGCATCCGATCGAGACTCTCGTTGGTCTTGCCTGGATCCAGATCGAAACCGTACCGATGCCGAACCCTATGCCGAAAGCCCTTCAGCTCGGTCAGTGCGACGTAGAGAGCGTCATCGAGAAGCGGGGGACGCAGACCCAGGACGGCGGCGCGCATCTGATCGAGCAGATCCTGATGCGAGGTCTCGCCGGTCGGGACCGAGCCGTCGATATCATTGGCGAGACTGAGCAGCGTGTCCTCGATGCCGTTGTAGACGTTGTGGATTGCAGCGGCGATCGCCGTCATGCGGCCCCAGGCGTTGACGGCCTCCGGCGGCAGGGCATCGTACTGCCCGAGGAAGGCATCGAGGTTCCGGAGTTCGCGCGCGGCCCGCTCAAGCTTCGGCCCGAGCTTCGCGAAGGCGGGATGCGACGACGCGATCATGCTCGAAAGCCTCCCGCTGCTCCTGCGTGAGATCGCAGGCGAAGATCAGGTCGTAGGGGATTCCAGCGCCGCGGATGATGCCTGCGACGACGCGCTCGACCTCTGCCCGCTCGGCCGGATCGACCCTGCTCTCGACCAGAATGTCGATGTCCGAGTGCAGGCGGAAGCGGTCCGTCGCAAGGGAGCCGATCAGGGCGGCTCGATAGCCGAGCACGCCGAGCGCCTCGAGGCAACGCTCGGCCAGTCCCCTGGCCCGGCGGTGCCGTTCCGCGCCGCGCACCGCGGCGACCTCCGCGAACCGGGTCATGCGTGCCATGACGGATTCATCCGCTGCGGAACCCCGATCCGAAACATAGTGGATGCCCCGCCGTTTCAGAACGGGCTCACGGGAAAGAAGCGCAGGTACAGCTCCGCGTACTTGCCGTCGTCCCAGAGGCGCTGGAGCGCGTCGTCGAGGGCGCGGGACAGCGCGGCGTCCTCGGGCCTCGTCACGAGGCCGATCCCTTCCCCGAAATAGCGGTTCTCCAGGTAGTCGCCACCCGTGAAGGCGCAGCATCCGGCAGCCTCTTGGCCCCCGAGCCAGAGGGCGAGGTTGACGCCGTCCGCGAACAGGTAGTCGGTCTCGCCGCGCTTCAGCGCGCCCTCGGCGGCGGCGAGGTCGGTGAAGTCCTTCGCCTGCGCCTTCGGGAAGAAGGCGCGGAGATAGGCGGCGTGGGCGCTGCCCGCGATCACGCCCACGCCGCC
>NZ_LSIX01000908.1:0-475 GCF_001556475.1 Methylobacterium sp. CCH5-D2
GCTACAACCGCGCCGCCTCGCTGATGGAGCGGATGGAGATCGAGGGCATCGTCGGCCCGGCCAACCACGCGGGAAAACGCGAGATCCTGGTCGATGCCGGCCACTTCGCGGGCACGGGCCTCGGCAACGCGATGGCGCATCCGCTCGGCGCCGCCGCGATGGACGACGAGGACTGACCCGCCTCCTCCGCCCGGCCTCGGCCGCCGGGCGGATCCGCGATGCGCGTCGCATCTTCGCCACAGGGGCGGGCTCTAAGCGGGCCCGCCCGCCAAGCCCCGGATCCGGCGCCCGCGCCGCGAGGAGACAGCCCCACGATGATCGGCCGCCGCACCAGTCCTGCCGCCGTGTCGCTTCTCGTCCTCGCGGCCTGGCTCGGCGCCGCCGCGCCGGCCGAGGCGCAGGTCGGCAACTTCCTCGACAGCCTGTTCGGCCGCAAGGAGCAGCCGGCGCCCGCCCCGGAGCCGCAGCCCGAGGC
>NZ_LSIX01000909.1:0-422 GCF_001556475.1 Methylobacterium sp. CCH5-D2
ACGCTCGGTCTGGCCCTCCTCCTGGCGCTGTCCGCCTGCCAGGACGGCCAGTACGCGGCCTCGACGCGCCACCTCGCGCCGATCCCGCCCGCGACCCTGGCCCTGATGTCGACCAAGGGGGTCTCGGCGGCCGACCCGATCCTGATGCGGGCCTACAAGAAGGAATCCGAGATCGAGCTCTGGAAGCGCGGCGCGGACGGCAGGTACGCCCTCCTGAAGACCTATCCGATGTGCCGCTGGTCGGGCCAGCTCGGGCCCAAGACCCGGGAGGGGGACCGGCAGGCGCCGGAGGGCTTCTACGCGGTGACGCCCGCGTCCATGAACCCGAATTCGAGCCTCTATCTCTCGTTCAATCTCGGGTACCCGAACGAGTACGACCGCTCCCTGGGACGCACCGGCGCGCACCTGATGGTGCACGGCTC
>NZ_LSIX01000090.1:0-222 GCF_001556475.1 Methylobacterium sp. CCH5-D2
ACCAGACCGCGCGCGCCACCGAGGAGATCACCCAGCAGATCGGCCGGATCCAGGGCTCGACGGAGCAGGCCGTCCAGGCGATCAGCGGCATCTCGGGGCGCATCCGCGAGATCTCGGGCGCGGCGACCTCGATCGCGGCGGCGGTGGAGGAGCAGGGCGCCGCGACCCAGGAGATCGTGCGCAACGTGGCCCAGGCCGCGGCCGGCACGGGCGAGGTCACGC
>NZ_LSIX01000910.1:0-640 GCF_001556475.1 Methylobacterium sp. CCH5-D2
GGACGCGTCGGGCCGGGACGAGACGATCTACCTGCAGCCGCTGGAGGCCATCGTGGCGGCCGGGCGCTCGCGCGCGGAGGACCGGCTCGCCGCCTACGAGGGCGCGTGGCAGCGCTCGGTGGAGCCGGCCTTCGAGGCCTGCATCTTCTGAAGCGCCCGAGCGGGTCCCGGCACGGACCCGTGTGCGGCCGCGCACTTTCGTGGGCCTGCGACCGTACGGACTGGAACGAGAGGGGCGGTCCCGCCGTTTTCCGGGACCTTCCCATGCTCAGGAGATCGCGATCATGTCGCGCTTCATGACTCTCGCCCTGGCCGGCGTCACGGCACTCGGGACCTCGATCGGTGCCGTGCAGACCGCGCAGGCGGCCCCGCTTCCTGCCCTGTCGGGCAACCAGGTGGGCGGCGCCAACGCCACGGTCGACAATGTCGGCTGGCGCGGCGGCTACTACGGCCGCGGCTACGGCTGGCGCGGCGGGTACGGCGGCTACGGCTACCGGGGCTACGGCTATCGCCGTAATGTCGGCGGCGCCCTCGCGGCCGGCGCGGCCCTCGGCCTGATCGGCGGCGCCATCGCGGCGAGCGCGGCCCCGCGCTACGGCTACTATGGCGGCTACGGCGGCGGCTACGGTTACGGCTACCC
>NZ_LSIX01000911.1:0-12699 GCF_001556475.1 Methylobacterium sp. CCH5-D2
GGCGGTCACCTGCCACGCCGCCGGTCTCCCGGCGGCTACCTGCCGCACCGCCGGAGGACCGGCGACCGTTAGTAATGGCCCGGCAAAAGCCCCGGTTCCCCCGTACGGTCAAGCCTTTCCGTCGAGCGCGGCGCGCACGAGCCGGAAGTCCCGCCAGGCCAGCCGCTTCTGCACGGGCTGGCGCAGCAGGTAGGCTGGATGCAGGGTCGCGAGCGCCCGCACCTCGCGGTTCGGCAGCCGATAGGGGAAGAAGCGCCCGCGCGCCTTCAGGATGCCGTCCTTCGTGCCGGTCAGCGTCTGCGTCGAGGGGCTGCCGAGGCACACGACGAGGTCGGGATCGACCAGCTCGATCTGCCGCTCGATGAAGGGTTTGCAGACCGAGACCTCCTGCGGGGTCGGATTGCGGTTGCCGGGCGGCCGCCAGGGTACGATGTTGGCGACGTAGGCCTCCGTGCGGTCGAGGCCGATCGCCTTCATCATCCGGTCGAGGAGCTGGCCGGAACGGCCCATGAACGGCTTGCCGACCCGGTCCTCGTCGGCGCCCGGCGCCTCGCCCACGAACATCACCCGGGCCGCCGGGTTGCCATCGGCGAAGACGAGGTTCTTGGCCGTGAAGCGCAGCGGGCAGGCGTCGAAGTCACGCAGGATGGCCTCCAGCTCCGCGAGCGTTCCGGCCGCCCGCGCCCGGGCGCGGGCGTCGCTCGCGGCCTCGTCGGGCTTGGCGGAGGCCGACTGGCCGAAGGTGCGCTGCGGCGACGGCCGGGCCGGCGGCGGTGCCTCGCCCCGTGGCGGCAGGGCCGGGCGCGCCGGCTGGAGCGCGGCCTGAGGCGCGGCCTGAGGCGCGGCGCGGCGCGGCGCCGGCGCGTCGGCCTCGCCGAAGCGATCGTGCGGGCGCTCGTCCAGGGCCGCGTCGACGCCGGACTCCGCGTGGAAGTCCAGATAGGCGATCAGGTCGTGCTGCGCGTCGGCGGGGGACGTCATGAGGCCGATGTGGGGTGTCATGAGCCTGTGGACAACGCGGGTGCCGGGGTGACAGGAGGCGGCAGGATGGCACGCCTCACCTGCCAGGCGCGGCTTGCCATCCTACCTTAGAACGGGTTGAGAGCGAGCGCGACCGGGTCGAGACCATCGCGCACGAACGATAAGGCCGAAGGCCGACGGAGAGGCAGGAGACACGGACGATGGCGCTACCCGAACGCGAGGGCATGGATTTCGACGTGGTGATCGTCGGCGCGGGGCCGGCGGGTCTCGCCGCGGCGATCCGCCTGAAGCAGCGCGCCGCCGAAGCCGGCGAGGAGATCAGCGTCGTCGTGGTGGAGAAGGGCTCCGAGGTCGGCGCCCACATCCTCTCGGGCGCGGTGATCGACCCGTCCGGCCTCGATCTCCTGGTGCCGGACTGGCGCGACGACCCCGAGCGTCCGCTCAAGACCGCCGTCGAGCGCGACGAGTTCATGTTCCTGACCAAGAACAGCGGCGTCACCCTGCCGAACGTGTTCTTCCCCAAGCTGATGTCGAACCACGGCAACTTCGTCGGCTCGCTCTCGAACGTGACGAAGTATCTGGGCGCCAGGGCCGAGGCGCTCGGCGTCGAGATCTATCCGGGCTTCCCGGCCGCCGAGGTGCTCTACGACGAGCGCGGCGCGGTCATCGGCGTCGCCACGGGCGATCTCGGCATCGGCCGCTCGGGCGATCCGCGCGACGACTACACCCGCGGCATGGAGCTTCGCGGCAAGTACACGATCTTCGGCGAGGGCGCCCGCGGCTCGCTCACCAAGACCCTGATCGACCGTTTCAAGCTCAACGCCGGCCGCGACCACCAGAAGTACGGGCTCGGCGTGAAGGAGTTGTGGCAGCTGGCGCCGGGCAAGTTCGAGCCCGGCCTCGTCCAGCACACGATGGGCTGGCCCCTGCCCAACAAGGCCGGAGGCGGCTCCTGGCTCTACCATTTCGACGACCATCTCCTCTCGGTCGGCTTCGTCACGCACCTGAACTACGAGAACCCGACCCTGTCGCCGTTCGAGGAGTTCCAGCGCTTCAAGACCCATCCGATGATCGCCGAGACCTTCGAGGGCGCCAAGCGCATCGGCTACGGCGCGCGCGCCATCATGGAGGGCGGCTGGCAGTCGGTGCCGAAGCTCGTCTTCCCGGGCGGTTGCCTCGTCGGGGACTCGGCCGGTTTCGTGAACGTGCCGCGCATCAAGGGCTCGCACAACGCGGTGCTCTCCGGCATCCAGGCCGCGGACGCGATCGGCGAGGCGCTCAAGGCCGGACGCCAGGGCGACGAGCTCGCCGCCTACGATCGCGGCTGGCGCGACAGCCCGATCGGGCTGGACCTGAAGCGCGTGCGCAACGTCAAGCCGCTCTGGTCCAAGTACGGCACGCTGGTCGGCGTCGGCCTTGGCGGGCTCGACATGTGGTCGAACACCATCCTCGACGCCTCGCCCTTCGGCACGCTCTCCCACGGCAAGCCGGATCACGCCTGCCTGAAGCCGCTCTCGGAGGTGACGCCGATCGTCTACCCGAAGCCCGACGGCAAACTCACCTTCGACCGGCTCTCCTCGGTCTACCTCTCGAACACGAACCATGAGGAGGACCAGCCGCCCCATCTGCAGGTCAAGGATCCCGGCCTGCAGAAGTCGTCCGAGCACGACGTCTTCGGGGGGCCGAGCGCGCGCTATTGCCCGGCGGGCGTCTACGAGTGGGTGGAGGACGCGGCGGCCCAGGGCGGCGTGCGATACCAGATCAACGCGCAGAACTGCGTCCACTGCAAGACCTGCGATATCAAGGACCCGAACCAGAACATCAACTGGGTCACGCCGGAAGGACCGGGCGGGCCGAACTACCCGAACATGTGAGGGCTTCCGGGACGGCGCCGGCAGGGGCATGCGCAGGTCGTTCTTGGGTATCGACGCTTCGGTTCTCTTCCGCCGGCATTCCGTGGCCGCGTCGGCGGAACCCGGGCTCCATGGACACCGTCCTGCTCCGTCCTGCCGCTGCGGTGTGCACGGATCCCGGGCCCGCCTGCGGCGCGCCCGGATTTCGGTGGGGGCGTGGGGTCGTCGGCGGCGATCGCCCCGGGTGACGGCCGGGGCCGAGACGCGGTCCTGCACCTCGGCTATGCTCCGGCCCGAGGTCGGCTCACGGCCGGTGAAGGAGGGTCGATGACGCGTAGCAGGCCTCGCCGGAACGGCCGGCCCCTGTCGGCCCTGCTCCTGGCCACGATCCTGGCGGGCGGGAGCCTCCCGCTCGGTGGGACGCCGGTGCATGCGCAGTGGGGTGACAGCTACGACGCGCCCCGACGCCGGCCCCGCGACTCCTATTACGCCCGCGACGACGCCTATCGGCCGCCGCCGCGCCGCTACGCGCCGCCCCAGGAGGCGCCGCGCCAGTTCTACTGGCCCTGGGAGGACCGCCCGCAGCCGCAGGCGCAGCCCCCCGCCGCCGAGCCGGCCTATCGGCGCCCGCGTCCGCGCCCGGCAGAGACGACGCGCTCCTCCGAGGGGAGCCGGCCCGCCGTGAAGCGCCAGACGCGGTCGGCCCCCGCCGCGCCGCCGAAGCCCGCGGTCGCCAAGACGGAACCGAACATCCAGATCGCGGTGTTCGGCGACTCGCTCGCGGACCATCTCAGCCGCGGCCTCGACGACGTGTTCGAGGACAACGCCGACGTCGCCGTGATCGACCGCGCCAAGGGTGACAGCGGCCTCGTGCGCCGCGATGTCGTCGATTGGCCGAAGGCGGCGGAGGATTACCTGAAGGCCAGTCCGAAGGTCGCCTACGCGGTGGTGATGCTGGGTGCCAACGACCGGCAGGCGATCCGTGAGGGCGAGGAAAGCGTCGAGCCACTGAGCGAGCGCTGGCGCGAGATCTACCGCGCCCGCGCCGCCGCGCTGGTGAACGTGTTCCGCGGCCGCAAGCTGCCGCTGATCTGGGTAAGCGCACCGCCGATGCGCAGCGAGAGCCTCACCCGGGACCTCGCGGCGATCAACGACATCGTCCGCGAGGTGGTCCAGCGCGAGGGCGGCATCTGGGTCGATGTCTGGCCGGGCTTCGTGGACGACCGCAACCGCTACACCGCGTCGGGTCCCGATCTCGAAGGCCAGACGGCGAAGCTGCGCACCTCGGACGGCGTGCACTTCACCCATGCGGGCGCGCGCAAGCTCGCCCACTTCGTTGATGTGGAACTGAAGCGCCTGATGGGGAACGCCGCGCCGACGCCGGAGGCGCCCGCCGCGGTCTCGGCCGCGCCGGGCCCCGCCCTCGACGGGGCACCGGCCAAGCTCGACGACGTGGCGGCGATCGACCGCCAGATCACCGCGATGCTGCCGAGCCTGCCCGAGCCGCCCGGAATCCCGGCCCTGCCGGTGAAGGCCGCCGCAGGGCCGGTGGTGCCGCTCGGCCGCGCCGAGATTTCGCCCGGCGGCGCGCTGATCAGCGGGCGCCCGCAGGACGGCGACCCCTCCGGCAACGTTGACCGCGCCCTGCAGCGCGGCACCGCCCCCATGCCGCAGCCCGGCCGCGCCGACGACTTCCGCTGGCCGCCGGGATAGGTCCCGGTTTCGAAAGGCCTGAGGCCTTTCGTGGGTGCGGGGTGAAACCCTGCTTTTGAAAGCTCCGCCCCGGCAGAGCGGGGGCGGAGCTTTCAATCCCGGGGCTGCGCGCCCCGGGACCCCGCCTGCAGCGCCTCTAGGCGCCGAAAGGGCCTCGGGCCCTTTGGGATCCCCGGACCTTACCGCGGCAGGATCGTCGCGCCCATCAGGTGCTCGTCGATGGCGCGGGCCGCCTGGCGGCCCTCGCGGATCGCCCAGACGATCAGGGACTGGCCGCGGCGCATGTCGCCCGCCGCCCAGACCTTCGGGTCGGAGGTGCGGTAATCCTCGTCGTTCGCCTCGATGTTGCCGCGCTTCGTCATCGCGACGCCGGACTGCTCCAGCAGCCCCTTCTGGACCGAGCCCGCGAAGCCGATCGCCATGAAGACGAGGTCGGCCGGCAGCACGAACTCGGTGCCGGGGATCGGCTGGCGCTTCTCATCCACGCGCGCGCAGACCACGCCGGTGACGCGGCCCTTCTTGTTGGCCTCCAGCCGCAAAGTGGCGGCCTGGAACTCGCGCTCGGCACCTTCGGCCTGGCTCGACGAAGTCCGCATCTTGGTCGGCCAGTAGGGCCACACCGAGAGCTTGTCCTCGCGCTCCGGCGGGCGGGGGCGGATGTCGAGCTGCGTAACCGAGAGCGCGCCCTGGCGGAAGGCGGTGCCGACGCAGTCGGAGGCCGTGTCGCCGCCGCCGATGACGACGACGTTCTTGCCAGCCGCGACGATCGGCGGCTCGCCGTTGCCCGGCATCGGCTCGGCGGCCACGCGCCGGTTCGACTGGACGAGGTAGGGCATCGCGTAGTGCACGCCCTCCAAGTCCTGGTTCGGCAATTGCGGGTTGCGCGGGTCCTCGGCGCCGCCGCAGAACATCACGGCGTCGAACTCGGCCTTCAGCTCCTCGACGGACTTCGTCACGCCGATGTTCTGGTTGTAGTGGAAGACGACGCCCTCGGCCTCCATCTGCTTCACGCGCCGGTCGATGTGGCGCTTCTCCATCTTGAAGTCCGGGATGCCGTAGCGAAGCAGGCCGCCGGCCTTCGGCTCCCGCTCGAAGACGTGCACGTCGTGCCCGACGCGGGCGAGCTGCTGGGCGGCGGCCATGCCGGCCGGGCCCGAGCCGACAATCGCCACGCGCTTGCCCGTGCGGGTCTCGGCCGGCTCGGGCTTCACCCAGCCCATGTTCCAGGCCCGGTCGGCGATCGCCTGCTCGATCGTCTTGATGGCGACCGGCTGGTTCTCGAGGTTCAGCGTGCAGGCCTCCTCGCAGGGGGCGGGGCAGACGCGGCCGGTGAACTCGGGAAAGTTGTTGGTGGAGTGCAGGTTGCGCGCGGCCTCCTCCCAGTCCGACTGGAAGACGAGGTCGTTCCAATCCGGGATCTGGTTGTGCACCGGGCAGCCCGTGGGCCCGTGACAGAACGGGATGCCGCAATCCATGCAGCGCGCCGCCTGCTTGGTGAGGTCATGCTCGTCGAGCGGCAGCGTGAACTCGCGGAAGTGCCGGATCCGGTCGGCGGCGAGCTGGTACTTCTGCTCCTGCCGGTCGAATTCGAGGAAACCCGTGATCTTGCCCATCGGTCAGCCCCTGGGCCCGCGCGTCTCCCGACTGCGCCGCCCGCATCGTCCAATATCCTGAGCGCGTGACCGGGCGGCGAACCGCCCGGTCGTCTGGCGATGCCTACTCGGCCGCCACCGGCATCCGCGCCATCTCCATCTCGCGCAGCGCCCGGCGGTACTCCACCGGCATCACCTTCACGAACTTGGTGCGGTAGTTCGCCCAGTCGTCGAGGATCGCCTTGGCCCGGGGGCTGCCCGTGTACTTGAGATGGTTGGTGAGCAGCTGGCTCAGTCGCTCCTCGTCGTGGCCCGACATGTCGGCCAGGATATCGACGCGCCCCTTGGTCTCCAGGTCGCCGTCCTGGTGGAAGCGGCGCATCAGATCGTCCTCCTCCTCCACGGGCTCCAGATCGACCATCGAGAGGTTGCAGCGCTTCGAGAACGAGCCGTCCTCGTCCAGCACGTAGGCGAGGCCGCCCGACATGCCGGCCGCGAAGTTGCGGCCCGTCTCGCCGATCGACACCACGACGCCGCCGGTCATGTACTCGCAGCCGTGGTCGCCCATGCCCTCGACCACCGCGATGGCACCGGAGTTGCGCACGGCGAAGCGCTCGCCCGCGGAGCCGCGGATGTAGCACTCGCCCGCGATCGCCCCGTACAGGACCGTGTTGCCGGCCATGATGGTGCGGCCTTCCGCCGACTTCAGCGCCTCGCTCGGGCGGATGATCAGCTTGCCGCCCGAAAGCCCCTTGCCGATGTAGTCGTTGCCGTGGCCGGTGAGCTCGATGGTGACGCCGGCCGCGACCCAGGCGCCGAAGCTCTGGCCCGAGGTGCCGCGGAGCTTCACCACGATGGTATCGTCCGGTAGCCCCTCGTGGCCGTGCGCCTTCGCCACCGCGCCGGAGAGCATCGCGCCCGCGGCCCGGTCCGAGTTCTTGATCACCTCCTCGATCACCACCGGCGTGCCGGTCTCGATCGCGCCTTGCGCTTTCGCCAGCAGGCGCCGGTCGAGCACGGTGTCGATCGGGTGGTGCTGGGTCTCGACATGGCGGATCGCCACCTCGGGGCCGACATCGGGCCGGTGGAACAGCTTCGAGAAGTCGAGGCCGCGCGCCTTCCAGTGGGCGATGGCCTCCCGCTTGTCGAGGAAGTCCGAGCGGCCGACCACGTCCTCGAGCTTCGTGAAGCCCATGGCGGCGAGCAGCTCGCGCAGCTCCTCCGCCACGTAGAAGAAGTAGTTCACCACGTGCTCGGGCGTGCCCTTGAAGCGCTTGCGCAGCACCGGATCCTGGGTGGCGACACCGACCGGACAGGTGTTGAGGTGGCACTTGCGCATCATGATGCAGCCCGCCGCGATCAGCGGCGCGGTCGAGAAGCCGTACTGGTCGGCGCCGAGGAGCGCCGCGATCAGCACGTCCCGGCCGGTGCGGATGCCGCCGTCGGCCTGCAGCGCGACGCGGCCGCGCAGGTGGTTGAGCACCAGCGTCTGCTGCGTCTCGGCCAGACCCGTCTCCCAGGGGCCGCCCGCGTGCTTGATCGAGGTGAGCGGGGCCGCGCCCGTGCCGCCGTCGAAGCCGGAGATCGTGATGTGATCGGCGCGCGCCTTGGCGACGCCCGCCGCGACCGTGCCGACGCCGACCTCGGAGACGAGCTTCACGGACACGTCAGCCGCCGGGTTCACGTTCTTCAGGTCGAAGATCAGCTGGGCCAGATCTTCGATCGAGTAGATGTCGTGGTGGGGCGGCGGCGAGATAAGGCCGACGCCGGGCGTCGCGTAGCGGACCTTGGCGATCTTGGCGTCGACCTTGTGGCCGGGCAGCTGGCCGCCCTCGCCGGGCTTGGCGCCCTGCGCGACCTTGATCTGCATCATGTCGGCGTTGACGAGGTACTCGGTCGTGACGCCGAAGCGGCCGGAGGCCACCTGCTTGATCGCCGAGCGGCGCGAGCGCCCGTCCGGCAAGGGCTTGAAGCGCTCGACCTCCTCGCCGCCCTCGCCCGAGTTCGAGCGGCCGCCGAAGGAGTTCAGCGCGATGGCGAGCGTCTCGTGCGCCTCCTTCGAGATCGAGCCGTAGGACATCGCGCCCGTGGCGAAGCGCTTGACGATCTCGGCCGCGGGCTCCACCGCGTCGATCGAGACCGGATCGCGGCCGAGCTCGGCCGCCGACTTGATCTTGAACAGGCCGCGGAGCGTCTTGAGGTGCGTTTCCTCCTCGTTCACGAGGCGGGCGAACTCGCGGTAGCGCTCGGGCAGGCCGAGGCGGACGGCGTGCTGGAGCGTCGCGACGGTGTCTGGCGTCCAGGTGTGGGTCTCGCCGCGGAGCCGATAGGCATACTCGCCGCCCACATCGAGGGCGTGCCGGTAGATCGGCGCGTCCCCGAAGGCGTCGCGGTGACGGCGTGCCGTCTCCTCTGCGACCTCGGCCATGCCGACGCCCTCGATCATCGTCGCGGTGCCGAAGAAGTCCCGCTCGACGAAGGACGAGTTCAGGCCGATCGCGTCGAAGATCTGCGCGCCGCAATAGGACTGGTAGGTCGAGATGCCCATCTTGGACATCACCTTGAGCAGGCCCTTATCGATCGACTTGATGTAGCGGTAGATGATCTCGTCATCGACGAGGTCCGGCGGGTACTCGTCCTTCATCGCCAGCAGCGTCTCGAAGGCGAGGTAGGGGTTGATCGCCTCGGCGCCGTAGCCGGCCAGACACGCGAAGTGGTGCACCTCGCGCGGCTCGCCCGACTCGACCACGAGGCCGACCGAGGTGCGAAGCCCCTTCCGGATCAGGTAGTTGTGCACGGCCGCGGTCGCCAGCAGCGCCGGGATCGGAATCCGGTCCGGCCCGACCGCGCGGTCCGACAGGATGATGATGTTGTAACCGCCGCGCACCGCGACCTCGGCCCGGTCGCAGAGCCGGTCGAGCGCGCCCTCCATCGCCGCCGCACCCGTCTCGGCCGGGTAGGTGATGTCGAGGGTCTTGGTGTCGAAGCGGTCCTCAAAATGGGAGATCGAGCGGATCTTCTCGAGGTCGCCGTTCGTCAGGATCGGCTGGCGCACCTCGAGCCGCTTGCGGCGCGAGGCCCCCTCCATGTCGAGGATGTTTGGCCGGGGCCCGATGAACGAGACGAGGCTCATCACGGCCTCCTCGCGGATCGGGTCGATCGGCGGGTTGGTGACCTGTGCGAAATTTTGCTTGAAGTAGCTGTAGAGCGGCTTCGGCTTGTCGGAGAGGGCGGGCAGCGGCGTGTCCGAGCCCATAGAGCCCACCGCCTCCTGGCCGGTCACGGCCATGGGCTGCATCAGGAGCTTCAGGTCCTCCTGGGTGTAGCCGAAGGCCTGCTGGCGATCGAGCAGGCTGACGTCCGAGCGCGACTCGCGGGGCTGCACCGGGCGCAACTCCTCCAGCACGATCTGGGTGTTCTTCACCCAGTCACCGTAGGGGTGGGCTGCGGCGAGTTCGCCCTTGATCTCCTCGTCGGAGACGATGCGGCCCTTCTGGAGGTCGATCAGCAGCATACGGCCCGGCTGCAGGCGCCAGGACTCGACGATCTTCTCGTCCGGGATCGGCAGGGTGCCCATCTCGGAGGCGAGCACCACCAGCCCGTCATCCGTGACGATGTAGCGGGCAGGGCGCAGGCCGTTGCGGTCGAGCGTCGCGCCGATCTGGCGGCCGTCCGTGAAGCAGACGGCGGCCGGCCCATCCCATGGCTCCATCAGGGCAGCGTGGTACTCGTAGAAGGCACGCCGCTCCTCGCTCATCAGCGGGTTGCCGGCCCAGGCCTCCGGGATCAGCATCATCATGGCGTGGGCGAGCGGGTAGCCGCCCTGCACCAGGAACTCGAGCGCGTTGTCGAAGCAGGCGGTGTCGGATTGGCCCTCGTAGGAGATCGGCCAGAGCTTCGAGATGTCGTTGCCGAACAGCTCCGAATCGACGCTGGCCTGGCGCGCCGCCATCCAGTTCACGTTGCCGCGCAGCGTGTTGATCTCGCCGTTATGCGCGACCATCCGGTAGGGGTGCGACAGGCGCCAGGTCGGGAAGGTGTTGGTGGCGAAGCGCTGGTGCACCAGGGCCAGCGCCGAGACGTAGCGCTCGTCCTTCAGGTCGAGGAAGTAGCCGCCGAGCTGCGTCACCAGCACCATGCCCTTGTAGACGATGGTGCGGCTCGACACCGACACGGGATAGAACGCCATCAGGCGCGGGTCGCCGGCCTTATAGACCTTGTTCGAGATCACCTTGCGGGCAACGTAGACGCGGCGCTCGAAGGCATCCTCGTCGGCGACCGTCGCCGGGCGGCCGATGAAGACCTGCCGGTGGGCCGGCTCGGTCTCCAGCACGGCCTTGCCGAGATCGGACGGATCGACAGGCACGTCGCGCCAGCCGAGCAGCGGCAGGCCCTCGTCGGCGAGCGCCTGCGTGACCAGCTCCTCGACGATGCGGCGGGCCTCTTCCTCCTTCGGCAGGAAGAGCTGGCCGACGGCGTACTGCCCGGCTGGGGGCAGCTCGAAGCCGAGGCGCGAGCACTCCTCCGCGAAGAAGGCGTGCGGGATCTGGGTGAGGATGCCGCAGCCGTCGCCCATCTTCGGGTCGGCGCCGACCGCCCCGCGGTGGTCGAGGTTTTCCAGGATGTTGAGACCCTGCTCGACGATGGAATGCGTGCGGCGGTCCCGCATGTCGGCGACGAAGCCGACACCGCAGGCGTCGCGCTCGTGCGCGGGGTCGTAGGCGCCCTGGGCTTTCGGCAGGGCCGGATCGCGCACGATGAGCGGAGCCGGACCGCCGCGCGGCGCCGGAGCCGTGTTCGTCTCGCCGAAAGCTGCCATGCCCTGATCTTCCATCCCGTTCGATCCGACTGTCCAGGCGATCCGCCCGGAGGCCAGCATGTTTCATGCCCGAACATCAATCGATGCCGGGCCTGTCAATTCGTCTCGTCGGGTTAGACCGGTTCTTCCCTGGGGAAGCGCCCGCCGACCCGCGGGCTCGCCACCAGCCCGTCTTCAGCCGGCGTGGGCCCGAATCGCCGGAGCGGCGATCGGCTTGCGGATGTGTTTCGACGTCGCGACGCGCACGTGACCGACACCTCTGCCCAGGACATGGGCACCCGGGGGGCGCCCGCCGACAAATGGGACAGCCGTACTGTCCTAAAACCGCAAACTGACAGATTCCAATCGTTCCAGCAAGAGGGGTGCGCTTTGTCACGCACGCCCCCTTGCCGCAGGCGCGGGCCTGCCCAACTGCGCGCCGGATCGCGGCGGCCCGGCAGAGGCTGGCGCGTGGCCGGATCGCGCGCCCCGCATTCTCGCCCGAATCTGCTGGTTAACGAAACCTTGCCGAGCACAAGCGGCATGCGGGGCAACGACCCTGCGCGTACGGGCCCCGGACCCGATCCAACGGTCCGGGGCCGTGCCGGTCGAAGCGACCCGCCGGCCCGGCAGAGCGTGAGACAGATCGAGACGCGCATGCAGACGAGTCCGCGAAGCGGTACAGGCCGTCGTTCCACCCGTCGCCGGCTCGGAGCAGGCCTGCGCGCGGCCGCGGCCGCGTGCGCCCTGCTGGCCGGATCGGCTCTCTCGGCTCAGGCCCAGTACGTCTTCGAGGACGAGATCCTGCCCCCGCGCGCGGTCGCCTGGCGCCTGAGCGACCGCGGCTTCACCGGCATCGGCCGCCCGCGCTTCGACGGTCGCGCCTACGTCGTGGAGGCCTTCGACCCGCGCGGCGACCGGGTCCGCCTCGTCGTCGCGCCGGACAGCGGCGCGATCGTCGGGCGCCAGCGCCTCGACGCGCCGGTCGCGCTCGGGCGTCCTGTGCCGGGCTACGGCTGGACCGAGGAGGATTACGGCCCCGCCCGCAGGCCGTCGCGGGCGCAGGAGGCCGAGGGTCTGGTGCCGCCCAGCCGCATCCCGATGCCGGAGGAGCGCGGCGCCTATCCGGCGCGCCCGCTACCGCCCGTCACACCGCGCGCCCACGAGCCCGCGCGCCGTGAGGCGGCCCGCGAGGCGGCCCGCGAGGCCTCCGTGGCCGATCCGGGCGGCAACCCCCTCGGCCTGAACCCGGACACGGCCACCCGTCAGGCCGCGCCGCGCCGGACCGCCCGCACCGCCGTGCCCGGTGAGAAGGCTGCGAGCCCCCGCCTCTCCGACGTCAAGCCGCCCGAGAAGCCCGCCGCCCGCCTGACGCCCGAGGCGCCGCGGCCGGCCGCGCCCGCGGCATCCAAGCCGGAGGCCCCCGCGACCGAGTCGGCCAAGGTCGATCCGAAGGCCGATGCGCCGAGGGGCCCGTCCATGCCCGCCGCACAGACGCCCAAGGCGGCGGACGCGAAGCCCGCCGACAAGCCGGCCGAGAAGTCCGCGGATGCGGGCTGGAAGGATCCGCCGGAGGGCAAGCGCACCGTGCGGGTGATCGGCGGCGCCACGATCGTGCCGGGCACGACCGAGAAGGACGGCGCGACGGCGAACTGAGGCAGGGCCTCACACCGTTTCCGGTTGAAGCGTTCGGTTCGACGCAACGTTTCAGGACGAAGCGCGGGTCCCCTCTCCCATAGGGAGAGGTCTGCTTTCGCAGAAA
>NZ_LSIX01000912.1:0-1506 GCF_001556475.1 Methylobacterium sp. CCH5-D2
CGACCGGCAGGTTCACCTTGGCGACCTCGGCCGCGCCGACGGCGTGGAAGAAGCCGGGCATGACGTGGCCGAGCGCAATGCCGGCCCCGATGCAGAGCGCGACCCAGAGGGTCAGGTAGCGTTCGAAGGTGCTCATGGCGTCCTCAGGCGGTTGCGACGCGGCGGCCGCGCTCGTCCACGACGCGCTCGCCGTCCTCCTTCACGAACTCGCCCTGCTGGGCGGGAAGGAGGTCCAGCACCGTCTCGGACGGCCGGCACAGGCGCACGCCCTTCGGGCTGACGACCAGCGGGCGGTTAAGCAGGACCGGGTGGGCCTCGACCGCGTCGAGGAGTTGCTCGTCGGTCAGGGCAGGGTCGCATAGGCCGAGCTCGGCGTAGGGTGTGCCCTTCTCGCGCAGCGCGTCACGCACCGTGAGGTCGGCGCGAGCGAGAAGTTGCTTGATGAGCGCCCGGCTCGGTGGCGTCTTGAGGTACTCGACCACGTGCGGCTCGACCCCGGCGTTGCGGATCATCGCCAAGGTGTTGCGGGACGTGCCGCACGCGGGGTTGTGGTAGACGACGACGTCGAACGCCTCAGGCATGGGCGGTGTCTCCGGTGGGGCAATCGCAGGCGGACAGAGCCGCAACGGCGGGGGCGCAGACTTCGGGTCGGCCCTGGCAGCAGTCGCGCATCAGGAAGGCGATCAGGTCGGACAGGCCGGCATAGGCGGCGCTGTAGATGACCGACTTGCCCTCCCGCCGCGATGTGATCAGCCCGGCATGCGAGAGCTCCTTCAGGTGGAAGGACAGGTTGGTGTTCGCCACCCCGACCTCGGTCGCCAGTGCGCCGGCCGCGAGGCCGTCCGGTCCGGCGGTGACTAGCGCGCGCACGACCCGGAAGCGATGCTCCTGCCCCAGCGCGGCGAATGCGGCGACGGCTTGCCGTTCGTCCATGGT
This sequence comes from Methylobacterium sp. CCH5-D2, assembly GCF_001556475.1. Lineage (NCBI taxonomy): Bacteria > Pseudomonadati > Pseudomonadota > Alphaproteobacteria > Hyphomicrobiales > Methylobacteriaceae > Methylobacterium > Methylobacterium sp. CCH5-D2. The sequence continues at coordinate 937 of NZ_LSIX01000912.1, forward strand.
TGGTCCATCAATCCAACGTTCGTTGAAACGTATGGGAAGATGATTTCGTGGACAAGCCCCAGCAGCCGTTTACCGACGGGATGCCGAACCTGAGCGAGGCGCACTTTGAAATGCCGACCTCGGAGCGGGTGTTGGCGCCCGCGCCGCTCGACCACGCGCCGCGCTTCCTGATCCTTTATGGCTCGCTTCGGGAGCGCTCATTCAGCCGCTTCCTCGCCTACGAGGCGGCGCGGCTTCTGGAAGCCATGGGCGGAGAGGTGCGGATCTACGACGCCCACGGCTTGCCGCTGCCCGACGACACGACCGCGGACCACCCGAAGGTGCAGGAGCTCCGGCAGCTCTCGATCTGGTCGGAAGGGCAGGTCTGGGTCAGCCCCGAGAGACACGGCAACCTGACCGGTGTGATGAAGGCCCAGGTCGACTGGCTGCCGCTTAGCGAGGGCTCGGTGCGCCCGACGCAGGGCCGCACCCTGGCCGTCATGCAGGTTTCAGGCGGTTCGCAGAGCTTCAACGCTGTGAACAGCCTGCGGGTGCTGGGCCGCTGGATGCGGATGATCACCATCCCGAACC
>NZ_LSIX01000913.1:0-4924 GCF_001556475.1 Methylobacterium sp. CCH5-D2
TCACCCGGCTCTCTGCGAGAGCAGACCTCTCCCGCACGGGAGAGGGGACCCGCGCCGGATCCGGCTCAAGGCTCGCTCGGCATATGCGATTACCCTGCGGCCGCGGGGACGGGGCATGGGCCGGTCGACGGCCCCGGCGCGGGTCGCGCCCGAACGCCGCGGTCCCTCGTCCGATCAGGCGATGGTCCCGGTCCGCCCTTTGAGCATCCGGGCGCGACTGCTAAGGGTCTGGCCGGGGCCGAGCGGGCCGCCGCCCGAAGGGATGTCCGACTTGGATCGAGCAGGCAGCGCCGCCCAGCACATCGACCTCTCCGCCTGCGACCGCGAGCCCATCCACATCGTGGGCAGCGTCCAGCCGCACGGCTTCCTGCTCGCCCTCGATCCGCGAAGCCTCGTCGTCCTCCAGGCGAGCGCGAACGCACCCGCGGCCGCATCGGTCGGCACGGCCCTGGAGAGCGCCTATCCCGAACTCGCCGCGCTCGCCGAACGCTACCGCGACGCGGGTGCGGAGGAGGACGGCGCCCTCTACCTGCGCACCGTCACGCTGGGGCTCGGCCCCGCGCGCCAATCCTACGAGGTCGCGGCGCACCGGATCGACGACCTCCTCGTCCTGGAGCTGGAGGAGACCGACGACGCCTCCGGGGAGGCCGGCCTCGACGCGCTGAACCCGCGGCTGCGCGCCTTCGTGCGGCGCCTGCACGGGGCCCGCGGGGTCGAGGATCTCTGCCAGCTGCTCGCGCAGGACATCCGCCGCCTCACCGGCTTCGACCGCGCGCTGGTCTACCGCTTCGATCGGGACTGGCACGGCACGGTGCTCGCCGAGGACGGCAACGGCGTGCTGCCGTCCTACCTCGACCTGCGTTTCCCCGCCTCCGACATCCCAGCCCAGGCGCGCGAGCTCTACCGGCGCAACCGCCTGCGCATCATTCCGGACGCCGGCTACGTGCCGGTGCCGATCCGCCCCGGCACGACGGCCGCCGGCGAGCCCCTCGACCTCAGCCAGTCGATCCTCCGCTCGGTCTCGCCGGTCCACGTCGCCTACATGCGCAACATGGGCACCATGGCGTCGATGTCGGTGTCGATCCTGGTGGACGGGGCGCTCTGGGGGCTGGTCTCCTGCCACAACCGGGAGCCGCGACGCGTCCCGTTCCAGGCCCGCAACGCCTGCGACGTCCTCACCCAGATCTTCGCGCTGCAGCTCTCCGCGAAGGTCCGCGGCGAGCAGGCCGAGCAGCGCCTCGCGCTCGGCGCCGTGCAGGGCCGTCTCCTCGGATTCATGGCGGAGGAGGACAGCTTCGTCGACGGGCTCCTGAACCACCCGGACGACGTCCTCGCGCTGGTGAACGCCTCGGGCGCGGCCGTCGTCACGGCCGACCGCTGCCGTCTCCTCGGCGCGGCGCCCCCGGAGGCGGAGGTGCGCGCCCTCTACGCATGGCTCTCGGCGCGCGGGGAGGCCGACGACGTCTACGTCACCGAGTGCCTGGCCGAGGCCTTCCCGCGCGCCGCGGGCTTCGCCGACCGGGCGAGCGGCCTCCTGGCGATCTCGGTCTCGAAACGGTACGCGAGCTACATCCTCTGGTTCCGGCCGGAGGTGGTGCGCACCGTGCGGTGGGGCGGCAACCCCGTGAAGGCCGCCAGCCCCGACCCGGAGGGCGGCCCGGACCGGCTGCACCCGCGCAAGTCCTTCGACATCTGGAAGGAGACGGTGAAGGGCCGCTCGCTGCCCTGGTCGCTCCCGGAGGTCGAGGTGGCCGAGGACCTGCGCGCCTCGGTCCTCGGGATCGTGCTGCGCAGGGCCGAGGAACTCGCCGCCATGAGCGAGGAACTGCAGCGCTCGAACAAGGAGCTGGAGGCGTTCTCCTACTCGGTCAGCCACGACCTGCGCGCCCCCTTCCGCCACATCGTCGGCTACGCCAACCTGCTCAAGAACCGGGAGGGCCCGAACCTCTCCGACAAGGGACGGCACTACGTCGAGACCATCATCGAGGCGGCCTTCTCGGCGGGCACGCTCGTCGACAACCTGCTGAGCTTCTCGCAGATGGGGCGGCACGCCCTGAACCGGGTGACGGGGGATATGGGCGCGCTCGTCGAGGAGGTCCGGCGCAAGGTCCTGCGCGACGTGGGACCCGAGCGCGTCGTCCGGTGGGAGGTGGCGCCGCTCGGGCGCGCCTACGCCGACCCGGCGATGCTGCGGCTGGTGCTCGAGAACCTGCTCTCGAACGCCGTGAAGTACACCCGCGGCCGGGACGAGGCGGTCATCGAGGTCGGCCGCCTGCCCCCGCGCGACGGGGAGAGCGTCTTCTACGTGCGCGACAACGGCGTCGGCTTCGACATGGCCTACGTGGACAAGCTCTTCGGCGTGTTCCAGCGCCTGCACCGGGTCGAGGAGTTCGAGGGCACCGGCATCGGGCTCGCGAACGTCCGCCGCATCGTCGAGCGTCACGGCGGCCGGACCTGGGCCGAGAGCCGGCTGGGCGAGGGCGCGACGTTCTACTTCACACTGCCGGTCCGGGAGGAAGCGCACTGAGATGGCGGCCCTGAAGCCCATCCTCCTCGTCGAGGACAACCCGAACGACATCGAGCTGACGCTCGCCGCGCTCGAATCGAGCCAGCTCGCCAACGAGATCGTCATCTGCCGCGACGGCGCCGAGGCGCTCGACTTCATCTACCGGCGCGGCAGCCACGAGGGCCGCGCGCGGCAGGACCCGGCCGTGGTGCTGCTCGACCTGAAACTGCCCAAGGTCGACGGGCTGGAGGTGCTGGCCAAGGTGAAGGGCGACCCGGGCACGCGCGCCATCCCGGTGGTGATGCTGACCTCCTCGCGGGAGGAGACCGACGTGGTGCGCTCCTACAATCTCGGCGTGAACGCCTTCGTGGTGAAGCCCGTCGCCTTCGACGAGTTCTTCGCCGCCATCAAGGAGATCGGCGTCTTCTGGGCGCTCCTGAACGAACCGCCGCCGCACCGGGGAGGCTGGCCATCGAACGCGTGATGACCCACTGATGGACGCCGCACCCTTGCGCCTCCTGCACCTCGAGGACAGCGACCTCGACGCCGAGCTGATCGAGGCCGAACTCGAGCGTCTCGGACAGGCCGTGCGGATCGTGCGCGTGATGAGCCGCGACGCGTTCGCCGCCGAGGCCGTGCCCGGCCGGCACGACCTGATCCTCGCCGACTACGTGCTGCCGACCTTCGACGGCATCAGCGCGCTCTCCCTGGCCAACGCCCAGTGCCCCGAGGTCCCGTTCGTCTTCTGCTCGGGCACGCTCGGCGAGGAGGTCGCCGTCGAGGCGCTCAAGAACGGCGCCACCGACTACGTGACCAAGCAGCGGCTCGACCGCCTGCCGCGCACGATCGTGCGGGCGCTCGCCGAGGCCCGCATCCGGGCGGAGAAGAGCGCCGCGCGGGCCGAACTCGAGGCCCTGAACCGGACGCTGGAGGCGCGCGTCGCCGAGCGGACCCGCGAACTCGCCGAGGCCAACGCCGCGCTCAAGGCGCAGATCGAGGAGCGCGAGCGCGTCGAGGAGGCCCTGCGGCTGGCCCAGCGCCTCGAGGCCGTCGGACAGCTCACCAGCGGCGTCGCGCACGACTTCAACAACCTCCTCACGGTGATCGCCGGCAACATCGAGTTCCTGGAGCGCGCCGTCGCCGACGAGCGCTCGCGGCGGCGCCTCGACATGATGCGCGGCGCCGCCGCGCGCGGCGCCAACCTGACCGCCCAGCTCCTCGCCTTCTCCCGACGCCAGCGTCTCGAGCCGACCCCGGTGAACCTGAACCGGACGGTCGCCTCGATGCGCGACCTGCTCACCAGCTCGATCGGCGGGGCGGTGCGGATCGAGACCGCCCTGCACGAGGGGCTCTGGCGGGCCCTGGTCGATGCCACCCAGGTCGAGCTCGTCATCCTGAACCTCGCCATCAACGCCCGGGACGCGATGGCGGTGGGCGGCCGCCTCACCATCGAGACCGCCAACATGACGGTGCAGGCGAGGCCGACGCGGCCCGAGCACCCGCAGCCGGGCGCGTACGTCATGGTCTCGGTCAGCGACACCGGGACCGGGATGTCGCCGGAGGTGCTGGCGCGGGTCTTCGAGCCCTTCTTCACCACCAAGGCGGTCGGCAAGGGATCGGGCCTCGGGCTCGCCCAGGTCTACGGCTTCGTGAAGCAGTCCGGCGGCGGCCTGCGCATCGACACGGCGCCCGGCGAGGGCACGTCGATCAAGGTGTACCTGCCGCGGGCCGAAGGCGAGCGGGCGATCGCCCCGGCCGCGGACGACGAGGTCGATTGCCTGCGCGACCACCCGCTGGGCGCCAAGCCCGCGCTGCTGGTCGTCGACGACGACGGCGGCGTGCGCGAGGTGACCGCGACCCGGCTCGGCGAGGCGGGCTACGCCGTGCGCGAGGCGGCCTCGGGCCTGCAGGCCCTGGCGGCGCTCGAGGCGGACCCGTGCGTCGATCTCGTGGTGATCGATTTCGCGATGCCCGGCATGAACGGGGCGGAGGCCGCGATCGAGCTCCGCAAGCGCTGGCCGCACATCCCGGTCCTGTTCGTCACGGGCTACGCCGACACCGCGGCGCTGACCCAGGCGGGTGCGGTGGGGGCCGACGGCATCGTGCAGAAGCCGTTCCGGGACGGTGAACTGGAGCGCAAGGTCGCCGCAGCGCTCGCGGCTCGCCCGGTGCCGCGCTTGAGGCTGGTCACGGACCGCGACCGGAGCGCGTGAGGCGCGGGCGTCCGGATCCGGCGGGGCTCCTCGCGGGATCCGGATGTCCCGGAGCCGCAGTAGCCGGTGGAGGCGGCCCGGTCGCGACCGCCCTCCGCCGGGTCGGCCCCCGGGCTCGACGCGATGCCGGGGGCCGACCGTCCCGCGGGGGTTACTGACCGGCGGGCTTGCTGGCCGGAGCGGGGTTGGTGTTCGACGCCGGAGG